>CBFIAW010000020.1:0-15766 GCA_965660655.1 Candidatus Thalassarchaeaceae archaeon
TGAGGAAAACACACTAAGGTCAATCCATTCGCTCTCCCAGGTATTTCCAGATATCACAATCTGGCCCAGATCCACCTCGTTTGTCGCTATTGTGAAACTCACAGTTTCACCATCTGGGTCACTGAATTGCCCCCCTATCCTCCACATTTTACCATCAAATGTACCAGAGCCAATGGTCAGTGAAGGAGACGCACTTTCCTTTACAATACCAAGATTAATGGTCTGCTGGGAAGAAAACTCTCCAACTATTACTTCAATCCAAATATTGACGGGTCCGGGAACAACCCCTTGTGGTTGAATCACCACGTCCTGATATGATGAATTTCCTTTGTGGAATTCCTTGATTCCACTATGCTGACCGTTCTGGATCAGTGCTAGGCGTACTGTTGCGTCTTCAGTCCAAGCTTCCGAATGAAAAATCCTCAGGGGGTGCTGTTCTTGAAGGATTAATGCAGACGTCGAAATTGTAACTGGTACTCCTACGTGCCAAGTCCTGTTCCCACTGGACTTTCCAGTAGCATCAGTCGCCTCACATGAGACTTCTGAGACTCCGTCGACGTTGATCCACAATGAACCATCGATGCTCTGCGAAATCTCACTACCTCCGGAATTGCAGACGACGTCTAGATTGGAAACTCCCGATTCGTCATGGAACCAAGATGCAATGTCTTCCCAGGTTGACAACTTGTTTGCCCCTTCCTCGAGTACTGGAATCCAAACGCCATCAGGAGGTGCTTGTTGGGTCCAAGTAGGAGCCTCATCTGTAGGAATTGGAGATGTCGTGAAGTCTGCAAACACGTCTTCACCCAATGGCCACTCTTCTCTTGAGAAGTTTGAGTTGAGTGAGTAAGTCAAACTACCATCATCGTTGGTTCTCAATTCATAATTTGCGGAACCGTCACCTAAGCAACTTCCTCTGATTGGAGCCGAGTCTGTGTGAGGGTTATCCCCCTCAGTACCTACGAATCTCCCTTCGCACTCTTCCCACATATCCATCCTCAGGTCCGGTATTACTGGGAAAGTGAAGTCCAGTCTCGCATTGCTCATGTTCGATGAATTGAACGCAATAGTGAAGTCATTAGGATCAGAAACCCCATCAATCATCATTGTGGCATTTAGCCATAGTTCGATTCTGCACTCATCAATCCCCATTGATTCATTGATTCCAGTGTCGCAATCTCTCTCCGAAGATGGGATTACTGGAACTTCGGAACAACCATCTTGGCTAAACCCCTGACAGTCTCTCGCTTGTGAATGTCGCGGGGGCACTCCGTTGAAATGGCCAATGTTGGTCTGATCATCCTCCCACGTTGTGTTCATCCAACTAACTCCTGTACCTCCTCTGTGAGGGGATCCATCCCGAATACCTATCCTTGTGATGCTGTACTCGAGGCAGTCAGCAGCAATCGAAACCATTGCATCGATTTCATCCGAAGATAGCCATCCATCACCGCCCGAGGGCACAATCCCTTCTAAGAAAGAATCCAGATCCTCTCTAATGTCATCAGCAAGTGACCAGTTGATCCATGCCTTGGCATCTACCTGGGCACTATTCCAGTCATCATTGACACGAACCTCGAAAATTGCCTGGTTGTAGAGGAAAATATCCTCGAAAGTAATTGAACTGCATTGCTCTTCCAGAGATCCACCTCCTCCAAATTGCTCCATTCGATCATGCACCTCAATCATGACTTTTTGATCTTCATAGAATTGTCCTATCGGAGACAAGAAAATTACAACAAGAGCAATCGTAGAGGCACGCAATACCCTTCCCATTGGTTTAATGAAAGCATCAATGAACATGACTCTATCGGAAAAAATAGTGTGTTTAGGCTAACCTAAATTTGATAAAGAGGTCTATTTTAGATTTTTTTAGGGTAACCTAAAATGAATGAAAACAAGACATTGGCAAGTTTGATTGTTGGATTGATACTTTGCTCTTCTCTAGCCGGATGCGGAGGAAACTTCGACGAAGAACAATTGGAAACACTGGTAATCGCATACCAGGTTATGGACGATTATGATGATCCAAATGAAAATCCCCAATCATTAGCGGATTATCTAGCAGATGAGCTAAATTACGACGTTTCTCTGTACAACGTCGACTCAGATGGTGCAATGATCGAAGCTCTCAGATTTGGAAATGCTGACATTGCACTAATGGATGGAGGTGCCGCATGGGTCGGTTGGCAGCAGTATGGTCTACAAGTTCTAGCAGCGGATCAGAAATCTGATGGAAGGACGTATTACAATGCACATGCATGGGTACTCGCTGACAGCGATATCGCAGCCGCGCATCTTGATGGAGATCCCAGCACAGATCCATTTGCACTTCTTCAGGGAAAGACATCGTGCCACACCGGGTGGTTGAAATCAGCGGGCATGTTACTCCCCATGGGATATCTGATTGGTCATGGATATGCCAATGTTGTGGGAGACCCCAACGATGTAGAGTCCCTTAGAGATACAATCTACGGATTCTTCAACGAGAACGCCTCTATTCCAGATTCCGGAACTCCATATTATGGATACGGGGGGGCGGTCAAATGTCTTTCAGAGGGAGTGGGCGACGTCGCCTTTGCCAAAGACAGCACAGTGGCATCGTATTGTGACAACGAAGAACCGGTTGATGACGAGGAGTGGTGCCTAGATATGAGCCAATACATCCCCCTTCCTGCTTTCGGTCAGGCACCAAGCCACCCAATGATGTACAATCCCGAAATGCTGGACATACAGTCTAGAACCGCTGTTCTCAATGCACTGATGACTCTGAACAACCAGATGTACGTTGTGAATTACTCAGTAATGGGGAGCACCTCCACTGGGTGTTATGATCTTTCAGTCAACCAGATTGACTCGACTTCCGACAAGAACTCATGTGGAGGCGAGATTCTGTTCAATGTCCTGAATACTCCGGGTCTGACGAGGGTTAACACCCAAGAACATCTTGGAAGCTATTCGAGTTTAATTTCAAACGTCCCAGGCATCTCTGCTTACTACGATCAGAAGTTCGAGATTTCATCATAATTATTGAATAATAGTTGGAGGCTAGTCGTGCGTTCTAAAGATTCTAAAGTGAATCCGAGAGTCTATCTCGAGGGAGTCAGAATTGGATATTCCAAAAATTATCCTCTCGTGGATATCCCTAGTCTCGAGATTTTTCCCGGGGAGATAGTGGCCATTACGGGCCCTTCTGGAGTGGGGAAGACAACTCTAGTAAGGACAATTGCCGGCCTAATAAAACCCATATCTGGCATCGTGAGAGTCTTTGGCTCAGAATTACCTTTCAAGCCAACTAGGGGGTCCGTTGGATACATCCCTCAGAAACTAGGTTTGGTTCGTCACGCCAGCGTTCTTCACAATGTCATGCTAGGAGCTAGAGCCGGTCATTCCGGGCCCTCTCGTATTTTCCCGACCCAACAATCGAAAAACTCCGCTTTGGATGCAATTGAGAGGATGGAGCTTTCGGAAAAAATGTACGAGCCCGTTCGGAGACTCTCAGGTGGCCAGCAGAGGAGGGTCGCTACTGCTAGAGCCATTTCCCAATCCCCACAAATAATCTTGGCCGATGAGTTCCTTAGCGAACTAGACGATAAGACGATGGAAAAGGTCCAAGCAGAGGTCATTGATTATGTAAGGAGAAAGTCGGCTACTCTCATCTTAGTGGAACATGACGTTTCTAGGGCCAAATCAATCGCTGACAGGATGCTTGTGATCGATGATGGTAGGGTAAACCCTTTCATCTCTCAGACTACTGCATTGGAGGTATTGTGATGAGTAGAGGTAGATGGGTAATCGCACCTCCAATGGTTCTGTTATGTTGCTTCTGGTTGATGGATGGCATGGTAGATGACTGGGGGAGGCTATCCAGGGGCCCGGGGAATCTAGTAGTATTCTTCAATGAGTCACTCTGGCCTCCTGATTGGTCTATCCTCGAACCTCGGTCCTATCCGGTATGCACTGCTTACCCCTTAGTTGACTTCACCTGTTCAACTGCTTGGATTGGAATGGTGGAGACGATAAAGATTGCATTTGTTTCCACAGTTTTTGGATTACTGATTTCACTTCCAATTTCGATTCTTGCGTCTAGGAATCTCAATTCTGCTCCCGTGGCATACACAGCGAGAATTATCCTCGCCGCTTCCAGAAGCCTACCAAGTATAATTTGGGCAATTTTCTTTGTGATATTGGTTGGTCTTGGCCCACTCTCGGGAATACTTGCAATGACAATCTACACAGTAGGATATCTCGGTAAACTCCAGTATGAGTCAATTGAAGGAATGTCTGTTGTTTCCCTAGAAGCTGCAGATTCAATGGGTCTAACGAAGATCGAGAAGGCTTTGGGCGTAGTAATCCCCGAGCAAGCGAATAACTTGATTTCCCAGGCAATTTTCATGTTCGAATACAATGTTAGGCATGGTACAGTAATAGGAATCGTGGGAGCAGGTGGGATTGGTTACTACATCAATCTCTACCTCAAGTTTCTCCAGTACGACAAGGTGATAGCCTACCTGATTGTGATTTTCGTAGTTGTAGTAATCATCGATTTTCTTTCAATAAAAGCCAGGTCCCAGTTCAACGAGGAAGGAGACGTCTCTAGACCAAAATGGCTGTCAGTCCTTATTCCATCATGGGCATTATAACAGATCTAGGGAAGTTGAGACGTTAGTAGTTAGCAACTATTCTAATCGCTCCGCCATCGTAGAAAATCTGTATATGATCCCGGGCCTTCTGTGTTAATGCTGCCAATGCCTCATACACATCCTTCTCCTCGACCTTGAATGCCTCAGCAGCCCTCTTTGTAGACCATGCCACCGCAATGAAGTCCGACGCTGCAATCCATTTCAGAAGCCGTGATTCGAAATCTGTTAGGTCCGTCACAACCACGTTCCTCGGATGTAGGCAAAGGAAATCAACCCTAGCATCATTTTCTTATCCTTACCGGCCTACGTCAACAAACTCCAAAGTTTGTAAACAAGGAAAGTACGGCTTACTCTAATTCTATAGTGGACAACATAGCCGAGTGGTTGCAATGAATGACAGAGACTTACTCCTAATCTTCGGAACAGAGACTGGAAATGCTGAGGTGCTAGCAGAAGATGCAGGACATCTGGCCGCAACATCCGACCTCAAACCAACAGTAATGGACATGGAAGACATTTCATTGGCAACATTGTCCTCTGCGAAGAGGCTAATCGTTATCTGCAGCACATGGGGAGAGGGGGAGCAGCCTGTAAACGCGCAGGATCTGTACGAATCTGTACAGGAATCTGAGGGAGGCAGCATGGAGGGTGTTAACTATGCAGTTCTCGCCTTGGGCGATACTGCCTTCGAGTTCTTTTGTGAGTCAGGCAAGGAATGGGACATCCTAATTGAGGAAAAGGGCGGCTCTAGGGTGAATAAAAGAATAGACTGTGACTTGGACTATGATGACTATGCCGCTGTCTGGATTCGTGCTACTTTGGAAATAATGAAGCAAATCTGATAATTGAAATGGCTCTGGTTTCACTTCACTTCGTATGCCCCGGCCATTCTCCTGACCGCGTCCTCAATCTCGATGTCCCCATCCAGCAGGCTCCCCAAGGTGCTCAGAAACGGAGTCTGGTGACCCATCCTCTCTGACCTATTCAGGAACATCCTAGTTGCTCGCACTCCCTCTGCCACCATGTGCATCTCTTCTAGCGATTCATCCAGACTCTTCCCTGACCCCAATTTCTCGCCTAGTGTCCTGTTCCTGCTCCGTGGGCTGGTTGCCGTCACATACAGGTCTCCTATGCCCGCTGGCCCGAAGGCTGTCTTGGGATCGGCCCCCATCTTCGCCAGTAGCTCGATTCCTTCGCTGTATCCCGATAGTACCAGAGCCGCCTTGAGGTTGTCACCCCCTATGGTGTCCTTCAGTCCGTCAACGAGGCCGCATGCTAGTGCAACGCAGTTCTTGTACGCCCCCCATAACTCTGCCCCGACTGGGTCCTCAGCAGGTGTGAGGATTAGGGAGTCAGTCGAGAGGCGTTCGGTGACCCTCTCTGCCACTCCGATGTCACGGCATGCTACCAGTGCGTTGGTGATCACCCCCCGAGCAACCTCGGGAGCTATAGTGGGACCAGTCATCACCACGACCTGATTGGTCATCCCGGCTTCGGAGAGCCTCATCTCTATGGCATCGGATATCATCCCAGAACCACCCTCGTCCGATGGGGCAAGTCCCTTGGCCAGATCGACGAGTAGGTGCGATGGCCTGAGGCTAGGAATCAGCTTGTCTACGACCCCTAGAATGACCGAACTGGGAAGTGCTAGGACCAGAATCTCGCAGCTCTCCGTGACATCAGAGATCTCCATGGTACAATCCAGCTCCGGGATTTTGTAGCCCGGCAGGTACTTCTCGTTCTCGTGTTTGGTCATCATCGACTCGTAAACCTCTTGCTCGACGGTCCAACCTAAGACGTTGTGTCCGTCCTTGCACCACACTAGAGCGAGGGCGGTCCCCCAGTTGCCGAGTCCGAGAACACCTATTCGAGCCATTTTTGCCATCTGCGGGGCGCATAAACCCTGTTATGACCCTATTGGGGTCATTGACACGAATGCGTTGACTTCTTGGTGGGTAATTATTCGGACGGGACATAGCAGGGGTACCCGAGTGGTCAAAGGGGCTGGGTTTAGGTCCCAGTGCGTAGTGCTTCGCAGGTTCAAATCCTGCCCCCTGCACCAACAAAGTCAAGAATTGCGCTGCATTGAAGTCTGACTGTTCAAACGAAACTCTCCAGCAGGGGTACCCGAGTGGTCAAAGGGGCAGCGTTCAGGTCGCTGTGCGTAGTGCTTCGCAGGTTCGAATCCTGCCCCCTGCACCATCATTGAATCCGGATCTTCTTGGAGAGGATGTTGGAGATGCTCCTGTTCTTCGACCAGATCACCCTGTATCCCATCATCCCGATGAATGATATCGACATGGCGATGATGGCCCAATTCTCGTAGGTGAATGGCCTGAATGGGTCCTTGGACCACTGTGCGTCCCCGAGGATCCCGTCCTCTATGTCCGGGATCCCGTCGTTGTCGTCATCCGGATCCAGCAAGTCAGGAATGTCGTCATTGTCAAAGTCGGGAGCTTCTGCATCATCAAAGCCCTCACCGTCTGATTCCAAACCGTCTTCTATGATCTCATCCCCGAGCATCGCTTGAATCGGACACCCAAGATCGTTACCAGGTATGCTTAGCAGTACAAGGAAGTCATCAGTGCTCGGATTAATCCCGGGGTTGAATGGGCACTCGTCGGCGTTGTTGCCCACACTATCGCGATCACTGTCCATCCACTCTGTCGGGTCATCGGGGAAAACATCGGCGTTCTTCCCCTGGTCGGCGTGCCCGTCCCCGTCCGAGTCGGACCATCTCCAGTCCTCTAGGGGGAATGCATCTGTGCCGTTCGCACCATCACTGTTCATTGTGCAAGGGACCGGGTTGATCCACCCATCACCATCGCAGTCCGTATCCACGTTATTCCCGATGCTGTCCCCATCTGTGTCATCAGTCTCATTCGCATCGAATGGGAACGCGTCTCCCTTTGCGGAGGCGAAGCAGTCAGGGATGTTGTCCCCGTCCTGATCCGGGCCACTGTTGGGGGGGATCTCATTAGGAGTCCAATAGGTGGTGTCATCGCACCGGCCGTCGTTGTCATCGTCCGCGTCGGCATTATCCCCAATGCCATCGCCATCGGCATCCGACCACTCGTTACTGTCATTCGGGAACACGTCGAAAATGTCCCTCCTGCCATCACCGTCGTCATCCTGGTCGGCGTTGTCCCCGATTCCGTCACCATCCTTGTCTTCCCACTCCCCTTGGTCCGATGGGAATGGGTCATCCGTGTCATTGACACCGTCGTTGTCGTCATCATCGTCAATGCTGTCGGGTATCCTGTCGCCATCAGAGTCAGCGGAGACTTCGGGGTCCAACCAGTCGTAGTCGTCCCCGTTCGGAACTCCGTCGTTGTCGGCATCGGTGTCGAACTGGTCGGGAGTGCCGTCCCCGTCGAAGTCAGGGAAGCACATGTCGAAGAAGGTGGAGGCCTCATCCAATGTCGATTGGCCACTGGGACAGGGTGTTTGGGAGGCTGATTCGGTCTCTGCTACGTAGTAGCCCCTAGATGCAGGTGTACATGCCGATTGCCCCTTCAGGCTCGAGTAGTACCCAGCCACGCACCCAATCTGGGTTGTTTGCCCTGTCTGGGGGACCATGAATCCCCTCTCAGCTAGCATGCACGTGGTTTGGGATGGGTTTGGTTGGTATGATCCGGGTGCGCACGGCAGTTGCTCCTTCGAGCCGTGACCAAGGTCAATTCCCGCGGGGTTGCTCCGATCAGAGTTGGAACCATCCCCTAGCTGACCTGCTTCGTTGGCTCCCCAGCACTTCAGGCTGGCATCGTCCAAGATCGCACATGCGTGTCTCTGGCCGACTGAGATAGATGTTGCATTCGTGCCTAGGCTCACAATTACAGGTATCCCACTTCCACTCTGCGTCCCATCCCCGAGCTGCCCGTTGCTGTTATCCCCCCAGCAGGCTACCTGCCCTGAGTCGAGTAGCGCACAACTGTGGAAAAGCCCTACTTGGACGGATGTTAGTATCTGATTGGAACTTAGCGGGGCGGTCCTAGGTGAGTTGGAGTTGCTATACCCGCCGTTCCCCAACTGACCGTATGCGTTGTATCCCCAGCAGAACAGGGACCCATCGTTCATTCCCAGACATGTGTGCATCGCTCCTGCGTCTAGTGATACTGCGCTGCTGTTACCAGGAATCTCAATTTCTACTGGGGACGACCTATCGGCATTGGTCCCATCCCCGACCTGACCGTTCCAGTTGTCCCCCCAGCACATCACCGACCTGCCTTCCATTATCGCACAGGTGTGGTACGATCCAGCCGAGACCGATAGGACATCTTCGCCATCCATGTCTGCATTTACTGGGACCGACCTATCGGTTGTCGTCCCATCCCCGAGCTGCCCGTTGCTATTCTGGCCCCAGCACTTGACACTACGGTCATTGAGGACCGCACAGGTATGCGATCCTCCGGATGAGATGCCCAGGGCGCTCTTTCCTTCCCCAAGGTCTACTGCGACGGGAGTCGTTCTTTCGATAGTAGTGCCATCCCCTAGCTGTCCGTATTCATTCGACCCCCAGCATCGGACTGAACCGTCGTCGAACATCGTGCATGTGTGGTACGAACCAGCGGAAATCTCCACTGCCTTCCTACCCAGGGGCATGGAAGACTTCTCCGGCTCGAGGTTTGGTGACCTCGTCCCATCCCCGAGCTGCCCGTTGCTGTTATCCCCCCAACAGCCGACCGAACCATCATCTAGGATTGCACAGGAGTGTGATGCCCCTGATGTCATTTGTGTTAGTACCGGGACGCTGTGACCAGATTCGGCCCATTTGCAGGCAACTATCGAGCTCTGACCGTACAAGTCATTGTACTGGCCAGCAGGACAGGGAGTCCCATCAGATGCTCCTGGGGCCGGAACGTAGTAACCAGGCTCTGCGTCATCGCATGAGGTCTGACCAGAGAGCTTCTGGAACTCACCAATGCCACATTCAGATTCTGTTGTTGCCCCGGCAGAGTCCACGTAGTGTCCGGGACTAGCCGGAGTCATCACGGTGTTCCCGGTTCCACTGACGTAGTATCCAGGGGAAGCCTGCCTGCAGGTGAACCTGCCGTATGACCCAGATGAGCAGTCCGCTGCCACAGTGGGGTTGCTGTCATCGCTATCGGAGCTAGACGGGAAACCATCATGGTCGCCATCAGAACCAACCGAGACCTCGAAAATGTTGATGTTTCCATTGTCGTTCCAGTCCCTCTCCGACGAGCTGATGTAACGCCACCTTTCGATGGTGAACTCAGAGGGGGAGGTCCCGAGGGAAAGGGCTCCAGAACCATGTCCACCCCAGCACCTGGCCAAGTCGTTGCTTCCAACAACGCAGGTGTACGATGACCCAGATGAGACCGACAGAGCACCTATGTTCTGCCCTAGTGTGATTTCAGTGGGCGATGTGATTTGTTCGGAAGTGCTGCCATCACCGACTTGCCCATTTGCACTCCCTCCCCAACAGTGGAGGGAATCACTAGAGTCCACTGCGCAGGAATGGCTCTGTCCAGAGTCAATTGCGATCGCTCCAGTCAGAGTGATACCTACTATGGCGGCGTCGTTCTGCTGGTTTGTCCCACCATCCCCGAGCTGCCCGTTGCTGTTATCCCCCCAGCACTTCACATTGTTCCCCTCGATTAGGACACAGGTGTGAGAGCCCCCTGCGGATACTGCCACGGCGTTCCCACCGACAGTAACCGTTGATGGACTATTTGAGGAAGAAGTCGAACCTATTCCCAACTGCCCGTTGCTGTTATCCCCCCAGCATTTCAGAGCCCATGATTCGGTTACGACGCATGTGTGATCGTCCCCTGCCGAGACTGCTAGGACCTTTTCTCCGATACTAACTGGTACGGGGGTGCTGCTATCGGTGTTCGTCCCATCTCCGAGTTGTCCGTCTGCGTTCCTTCCCCAGCACTGCAGGCTAGCGTCATCCATAATCGCACACGTGTGCCATTCTCCTGAGGAAAGTTGTACGGGTATTCCTGATAGGCTTACCCCTATGGGTGAGATCGATTGATCATTCGTCCCGTCACCAAGCTGGCCGTAGTTGTTCCTACCCCAGCACTCCATCTCGCCATTATCCAGGATTGAGCAAGTGTGATCCCTACCCGAGCTGATTGACATCGCGGTTCTAGCTGCATCGAGACTCACCTCGGTCATCGTTAGCCTATCGGTTGTCGTGCCGTCTCCAAGTTGCCCGAATGAGTTTTCTCCCCAGCACTGAAGGGATGAATCGTCAAGTATCGCGCAAATGTGGTTGCCTCCACTAGTCATCGTGGTTTCGGTGAAAATTGAGCCGGATTGGAAACCAGGTTCGTTGTAACCGTCTGAGACGGGGTGACGCATGTCTGTCAGCACGCCATCGCTGGCTGCTAAGTAGTACTTCTGAGATCCATCGATTACACTCGCCCCGGTTACGATTACCTCCCAGTCACCAGCATCTGGAGAATCAATGGAAATTCCAACTAGGTTGTTCACGTCATCGTTGGAGTATGACTGCAAGACTCCAGTGGGACTCTTGAGGAAAATGTCTAAATCGTTCCTGAGTTGAGTACCTGCTGAAGGGGAATTCTCAATTTCATTCCATGAAAGAACCACTCTCAAGCTGGAAATACCTGAGTCGGGAACACTCAATTTGAACGAGTGGCTATCCGATGTAGTGATCTCGATTCCTTCTGAGAATCCACTACCAATTGCCCTCTCGAGATCGACCCTTCCCCATCCCTCGTGACTGTTCGGGGCCTTCTCCACAGCCCCGTTCTGACCATCTCCTCCAGAGCTGTACTGACCCTCCATATCATGGGCAGATGCACTGAGGATTGCCTTAACAAGAGCCGAATCGGGGCAGTTATTGCTAGTCGGGCTGTTCGCAAGGTTGCAGTCGTAGCCATGAGTGTTCAGGTGCTCTATCACCAGTGCGACTGAGCCAGCGGTGATTGGAGTCGCCATCGATGTTCCCCTCTTTACGGTGTAGTAGTCGCCAAGGTCGGTCCAAACGTCTCTCAGAGATGTTTTCGTGGAGTGAATCCAAGTTCCTGGAGCCACAAAATCTGGTTTAGTCCTGCCATCGTTAGTGGGGCCTCTGTTCGAGAAGCCTGCCATGCCCTCTGGGTCATCTGCTTCAAGGTCAGTTTTGATCGGATTGCCATACCAATCGCAGTTGCCACATACGGCGAAATAGGACATAGCATGCATAGGGAGGGTATTGCGATAATTCTCTGACGCCCCAATTGAGAGGATGTTCTTCGCTGATGCCTGTCTGTTTAGAGCGCCTAGATTAACCTCCCCGTTCTGTCCGCTCGGGCAATTTACCGCTCCGAATGATGTGTACACGCAATCCCTGCCATCATTCCCCATCGCGAACAGAATCGTTAGGTCTTGGTAATCGTTGGCCGCTGCGTCCAACTCCATTGTGTCGGATGAGTAGTATGTCCAGCATGCCGAACCACTGCATCCGCTGGTCGAGTCAGGTCCTACGCCCCATGAGTTGGTGTGAACCCTAGCCCCTGCCCCATATGCTTCCGCATAGGCATCTTCGTAACTAGGAGTAGCAAGTGAGCCGTCATTGTTGCCATATCCTACTGCTTGCATGAAAAGTTGCGCTCCAGGGGCCATGCCACTGTTGTCTTCCCCATCTGGTGAGTTGCTGCCATCCCCTAGAACTGAACCTGCTACGTGAGTGCCATGGCCGTTGTAGTCGTTAGGTCCACCAGTTCCATCTGAGCATACTCCGCAGTTGTTGTATGAAACGACCCCCATTATCCTCCCAGTGAAGTCCGCATGCACTCCCGAGTTCAGGCCATTGCAATTGGAAAGTCCACTGCATTCCACCGCAGTGTCAAGGCCCGAGTCCATAACAGCCACAATAACCCCATCCCCGGTTACTGCTCCGCCATGGCTCATCATGTTCGATGAGTCCCCCACCCAATTCGCACCGATGATCTCAGACGCCTCTTGGTTGTCGAACCTCGGAGCATAGGTCGGCTCAATCCACTCGACGAATGGTTGCTCGGATAGCATCCCGATTTCCTTTGAATCAACCAATACATCTGCGAACCTGTCGAGACGATAGTCCCGTACTTCGACTCCTGTCTTCAGTAGATCACCGATGTGTCCCGAGCCGGAGAGAAGGACTCGGACTAGGTACTTCTCCCCCTCCATCTCAACGTTATCATTGGAGGCTCCTTGTAGGATGGGCAATGCATCAGGTGCGACCTTGTCGGTATCAACCAGACGAAATGCCCCAATTACCCCTGCATCAAGGAGAGTCGAGGGGTCAAGCCGGGGGACGTCGCAGTGGAATCCTTGAGGGGCGTAGAAGGTTCTGCACTCCATGCCCATTTCCTCGAGACTGGCTTTCCAGTCAGAGGGGATTGGATACTCATGACCCAATGCGTGCCATCCGGACACAGATTCCTCACCCGTTCTCTGAACCCATTCTTGGATCGGGACGTAGGTTGCTGTTCGGTAGTAAAGTGCGGCCTTTCCTACATTGCCATCTTCCCAATTCCATCCATGAGCAGGGTCGTCGTAATCCGTCGAATTTTGATCAAATGGGTTGAAGCTTGGAATCTCAATAGTCCTCTCCGATGTGGGGTTTTCTTCTAGTTCCGAGGATTCCCCCCCAAGTAGACTCATTGACAAAATGCTGGGGAGGATCATGAGTGCGACCAGCATCAGGGACAGTCGTGATCTCACCGCGTTGCCACTGGGCATACCCCTCCTACGGAGTAGGAGGACATTAAAATTGCCTCAATGGCTCGTCGCCTAAGTTGGCAATATCATAATTCTATCAGGACTCCAATTTTGCCCAACTGACTCACCCGTTCAGTGAATAATATTCACATACGCCCGACCCGCTCGTCTGCTTCCAATGGTCGAAGACATCCTTCCGCAGGCACCTCTAGAATCCGATGAAAAACGCCCCATTGAATCAATTTCTGAATCTGAAACCGATGACAGGATTGACGTAGAACTGGACAGAATCAGGGATAGGAGGGAGAATCCCGGTCAGAGCTTTCTGTACAACACCGTAGTGCCCCAGACATTCGATGACTATACCCTGGTCTTCGGATTGATTGCCGGCCTAGTGTTCTTTGCATCGATAACAATCGCCTCATCGGGGTTAATTCTAGGTGACTCCATCCTGATTGATGATACTCTATCGGGAACTCCACTAGATCCAAATGATTGTATCGACAAGAGGGGCGAGGTTTGGGTAAAGACATGGGTCGATGAAGGCGATCTGAGAATCGAAAGTCACAACGTCCCAGCATCTTCTTCCTCTGCCATAATGGTCCTAGTGTGGAATGAGTCAGCACCCGGCTCCGAGGGGGAAATCGAAGGTGACGCGGAAATCACTCTTGCAGTCGGAGGTTCGGGGGACCAGTCCCTGGAATTGAGCAAGGAGGAATTGGATGATGGGGACTACAGAATCCGAATCGTAGTAATCTACTCGGAGGACAATTCAACTGGATGGTCAGAACTTTCCGTGGAGGAAATTGCGGAGAAAGGGAATGACCCCCTCCTCCTAATTTCTAACAAGGATCTAGAAATTGAGTTGCATACTAGCGTTTCCTCCTCTCTTTTCGGTTCTGGAGAAAAACATAGGAAGATGGAGAAGTTCGACGAGGAGACTCGTGCATGCATGACAATTCAGGACATGGGCTTTTGGGGTTGGATTCTGATGGGCGCAGAGTGGGTTGGCGGGAGGGAGACGGCGATGCTGACTGGGGGGAATGCAGAGGTTCCCCCGTGGTATATGGCAATGATCTCACTGGGGATGTCCGTATTCTTTCTCTGCGTCCAGTATCCTCTGATGCATAGGTTGTACCATAGGGATTCAGACGATATGCTATCCAGTGAGCAAATGACGAGGCTAATCTCTAGGACGATTGAGAACGCCTGCAAGAGGCTCCAAATCAAACCAGACCTGAAATCTATTCGAGTTCAGGACAGGGCAATCTCAGTCGATGTTTTCCTCCCATACATTACGACAAGGAGGACCATCATGCCCCCCATCGAGTTGAAAGGCACCATTATCAAGGACATTCTAAGCGAGTTCCGAATCTTCGGGGAGATGAGGCCGCTTCAGATCAAGACTGTCTGTAAAGACTCCAATGACCGCTCAGAAAATTCGCTAGATTTAGACGAAATAGGCGAAGTCAGTCTATCCGATGACTACAGCGGTTTCTTTTCCTCAATGGGTCAGTTCGGGAGACTAGAGGAGTCATTCAGAGAAAGCATGTCGAGGTGGTTCAGGAAACATGACGTCGCCGATTACGGTTCTGCAATTATGGCCGATGAGGATGCAGTCTTCGTCAGGATAATTTACAGGCCCGTGATGAAGTTCGCATATTTCCTATTCAAGCCGACATACGAGCATCTCCAAGGAGACCTAAGATCCCAACTCGGCTCCGACTTGGAACATCTCCTAGGGGGGAGGGAATTGGTAGTAAGTGCCAGGAACGAGAAGTCAACATTGGGCGACAGAGCCGTCGCCGGGCGGGTCGAACAGGGCTCCGAAGAACACATTGGAGAGGCAATGGTAGCTAAGCGCGATGGGATTCCAGGGGCCTTATTGCAGAACCCATTCATGGGAGATATCCTGTCATCGGTGGAGTACGTTGCCCACAAGAACAGGAAAAGAATCGACAAGTATGGCTTCTGGGGCCTGATAGTCTTCGTCTGGATCCCCTTCATGGCCAGCGGGGTCCTAGTCGGGGCCATGTTAGGGCTGGTAGCTCGAATGAGGTTCCAGAGGGTTCTCGCCGCCTGCTTCATTGGCGGTACCGCTGCATCGGTCACTTGGGCCTATACGGCACGAGGGATAATCGAGGTGATGGAGAAATATCACGCCGAGGCGTTCATCCCATTCATCATCCTTCTAGCCGTAGGATTCACATGGCTCAAGATTAGGGACAACAAGAGGCACAGAAGGGAAGAGTTGTTCAAGGAGTCGATGTCGTTCTTCGCAGGAGCCTCTGAATCATAGTTGGAACAGTAGTGTTAAACAACGAGAATTATTGAAAATAGATGGTGGAAGGATGAGAAAATTACTGGAAATGAGAAACATACAACGGCATTATGTCATGCCGTCGGGAACCGTGAAAGCTCTTGATGGGATTAATCTAGAAATT
>CBFIAW010000020.1:15776-16116 GCA_965660655.1 Candidatus Thalassarchaeaceae archaeon
AGTAATGAGGGCGAGAGAATAATTCTCCTTGGTCCCTCTGGATCTGGTAAATCCACCCTCCTCAATTGCCTCTCCGCCTTGGACACTCCTACAGATGGTTCCTACACCTTCGCTGGTTCGCCTGTCCCCCAAGTGAATTCTGAGAAGATGACAACCTTTCGAAGAGAAAACATAGGATATGTGTTCCAATTCTTCAATCTCCTACAAGATCTAACTGTGCTTGAGAATATATTGCTGATTCAAGAATTAGCCGATGGCAGAGATGATGCTCGAGCTCGGAACTTGCTGAAACTAGTTGGTTTAGAACTAGAGGCCAACCGATTCCCTGCTGAGATTAGTG
>CBFIAW010000021.1:0-15697 GCA_965660655.1 Candidatus Thalassarchaeaceae archaeon
CCCCTAGATACGCAGACCAATTCTGCCCCAGTATCCGCCAGACAACCAGCAATGACCCCCCCCAAGGCTCCAGTTCCAAGTATTGCTACTCTCACTCAACATCCCTCCGAAGGACATCTGGCCGAGAGATGAACAGTGATTCCAGAGTCATCAGCAGTCACCCAAACAGCCCTTTCAAGTTCTGAGAGCCCAATTGCTTTAGCCGTAATTACGGTGCTATTGCCGCCATCCACCCAATCGTTCATGGTGACTTCCCAAATTCCACTTTGTGGAGAATCGCCATGCCACTCCAAAGCCAAGGCCATTCCCACCTTCTCTCTGTTGAAGATCACGAATTCCTCTGTATCGATTCCTCTATCCAATCCACTCGGGTGGACATAGACATCAACCGAATCCCTAATTCTGAATGCATCCATGGTTCCATCTGAATTGCATTTTGCTAGCCAACCTCCGATTCCAACACCTATAGATCCCTCGCCACTTAGATTCCCCGAAAGTCGAATGGCGGAGTAGTTACCCATCTCTTCGGACCAGTTCGAACCGGTATTAACTTGCTTCGCGATATCGTCAGATTGGCAGAAAGGTGAGCCGTAGTCGGAATGGACCAGGATGTCCCCCACTTCGGCGAAGTCATTCGGAATTGCCCATGAACCACCACTGACTTGGATCAATCGTTCCGAACCATTGATCGGCAACGTCCAAGGACCAATCGTTTCATTCCCCCTAACCAAGTAAAATACCGGGCCAAATGCTCTACCTTGGATGTCGAATGAATCAGAATTTTGTATGGCCCCTTCATGTCCCTGGAGGCAAATTTCCTGAATCCCTCCACTAATATTGCTATCATTCATTGAATTCCAATATGGGCTCTCTATGACGAGTCTGCCTCCTGCAGTATCCATTACATTGCAAATTATCGGAGCCTCAGGGTCTCCCTTGAGTTCCCAGAAAGGTTCAGAAAAACTACCATTAATCAAGCTTGATAATTTAATCACATGCTCTACTTCGAAGCCAGAAACATCGACAAGAATCTTGAGTAAATGAGGTGTAAAAACACCCTCTGGAGGAGTAATAGAAATTGATAACTCAAGATTTTCTTTCTGAGTCAGTCCATCGAATCTACAGATATCAGCAGACACCGAACACGAGTAATTCAATTCCCATTCAAACGGTTCCGCCCCTTCGACTCTGAATTGGAGCCATCCTGATACTGGCATCACCCCCCTTGGTTCCAATAATAGGGTAAACTCCAACTCCTCTCCTGCCTCAAAAAGTAACTCTTCCGGCCAAGTTTCGGTGGAAACTCCGGAATCATAGTCTTCCATCTCGTATGATGGAACGGCCCCTGGCATCCCTGCTAGGAGAACAATGACTGCTATTGCCACGAATCTGCTTCTATGCTTCTCTTCTAGTCCAAAATTCTCGTCTAGGACAATAGGCTGAGGCAGACTGTCGGGGTTGAACCTCTGCCATGCTGCTACAAATGCAAGGAAAATCCAAGGAGTCCACTGTGCAGTAGCGAAAACTATCACCATGACAAATAGAACAATGAGGAAAATCGATGTCTGAGTACTCCCCCCCCTCATTTCAGATGGGCCAATAATTGCATGCAGCAACCTATCCCCGGGAAGTCCAGGGATCGGAAGCATCAATCCCCAGCCCACAATGGCCAACCCGATTCCTGCAATCCCGGTTGGATGCAACCATTGGAGCCTGATTCCTGATTCTCCATCCATCCAAGATTCGACCAAATACCCAGTGATCAGATTTGTATCGAATACTGTTGGTGCTCCTGTTAGTTCAGGAGGGTTACTCGGCGTCATCATTAGCCCCAAAATGGTCAGCATGCTTCCTGACAATAATAGGACGATTGGAACTGTTACTTCGATTGAGCCCAGTGCCTGTCTATTTGGCATTGGAACTAGATCCGGTTTCCTCTGTCCCAGCGATCCTACGATCCCAAAAGCCCACCATGTGGGGATGGGGAATACGATTGGAGCAATGTGCCCGACTTCGACTTCGAAATTTCTTGCCACAATGACTCGGCAATAGCTAGCAATGAGTAATGATAGAATCACCGGAGTAGTGAAGAAAAAGAATGAATGCCCGAATTCGTTAACCCCAGACCCGCCATATTCGTACTCAGAGGCCCAATGTTCTCCCACCAGAGTCATGAATGCCGCCATTACCACCCATAGTGCGGCATGTTGGGGCCCCCTCATGACCGAACTCCCAAGGGGTGCTCTTGAAATTGTCATTACAGGGGGGTTGCTGTCTTCTAGTGAACCTACCAATCCCATGGGTTCCAAATGCCTGTTCAATTGTAGTAGCTGTTCCCCGACCCCTAGGTCGTCCTTCCCCCTTACTTCCCAGGAATTTGGATAAGCACCTTCACTACCTAGATCGAAGAACCTGGAGGCTATTACTTCTAGAAGTTCACGAGTACCCCAAGTCTCAGAATCGATCAAGATTTCTTCAGGCACCATGCTCACTCCCCGACCTTCCTCGAGGGGTGTCAGATTTGACCCCTGCTCTTGCTCATCTCACTTGTTCTTGAAGCGCTTGAGGCGAAAGGTCTCCTCCCGCTCCATTTCCTCAAGCCTTAGTTGGATGAATGTCTGAGCCTCTTTCATCTCCGGGATGACCTTGAACTCGAGTGCATTTACTCTCCTCTTAGTGGCCTCTATTTCTTCCAAGAGCCTCTTCAGTGTCGCTTCCATCTCTGCCGCCTTTACCACCTTCTCAACTAATAGTGAGTAAGCGTCAGCAGCCTCGTCAATGTATGGGGACCCACCTACCATGCCAAGACCCCGATCCTCGGCAGATAGTTTCAGATTCTGACCTTCGACCTTTGGTACCACGACTCCCATGATGTTTCTTCGTGACACCTGGACCTCAGGATGCTTCGACGCGGCTATTGCCGCACTCTTTACAGATAGTCCACCTTCTATTGAAGATGCCAGGTTGATTGCCTGCAACGCATCTCTGAAGGTGCCAACCAACTCTTCCCTAGCAGCTATCATCTCAGACAGTAGAGTCCGGAACTCATGGAAAAGCCCATCTCTCTTCATCTTCAAAAGATTGTACCCACTAGAGGTCTGCTTGATTCTCCTCTTCAGGTTGATCAATTCAGATCTGGTCGGCTTGATGTCTAGGGCCATTTGCTAATCTCCTCGGAAATCTCACTCTTCCTTCTTGTCAGTTGGATGATACTTGTCGATCCACTTCTGGTCTAGCCTTACTAGGTACTTTGTGTCTATGTTGGCCAGAAGCTTCCAAGCAAGATCCAGAGTACCTTCGTGAATTGTCCTGTCCTCGTCTCTACTCTGCCTCAAGAATTGGTCTTCGAAAATGTCCGAGAACTTGAGCAATTGAAGGTCCCTTTCGTTCAAAGCATCTTCGCCGACAATTGCTACTAGACCCCTGAGCTCCCTGCCTTGTGCATAGGCCGCGTAAAGCTGGTCAGAAACGGATTTGTGGTCCTCTCTGGTCTTACCCGGCCCAATTCCGGCGTTCATTAGACGGCTTAGTGAGGGAAGAACGTTGATTGGGGGGTAAATGCCCTTCTGATGCAACTCCCTCGAAATAACAATCTGGCCCTCAGTAATGTAACCAGATAGATCTGGAATCGGATGTGTGATGTCATCACCAGGCATTGTTAGTATTGGGAACTGTGTGATAGATCCCTTCTTTCCTTTGACCAGTCCTGCTCTCTCATACAGCATCGCAAGATCCGTATACATGTATCCAGGGTATCCACGTCTTCCAGGAACCTCTTCTCTAGCCGCTCCAATTTGGCGCAGTGACTCACAGTAGTTCGTCATGTCCGTGTATATCACCAGAACGTGGTAATCGTGTTCGAAGGCGAGGTACTCTGCAGCCGTTAGGGCCAGTCTTGGAGTGATCAACCTCTCCACTGCAGGGTCATCCGCTAGATTGACGAACAGGGCCGCATTCTCTAGAGCCCCCGTCCTCTCAAGATCGTGAACGAAGAAGTTGTACTCTTCAGCCGTAATTCCCATTGCACAGAATACGACAACGAAGTCATCATCGCTGTCTACTAGTTTGGCTTGCCTTGCAATCTGCAATGCGATATCGTTGTGTGGTAATCCGCTGGCGCTGAAGATCGGAAGCTTCTGCCCTCTCACCAAAGAAGTGCAGGCATCGATTGCCGAAATACCGGTCTGTATGAAAGACTCAGGACTCTGTCGCGAGTATGGATTGATTGCAGCCCCGATTATGTCAGCCATTTCGTCCGCGACAATCTCTGGGCCACCATCTCTCGGCCTACCTGCCCCATCCAGTATCCTCCCGATTAGGCCCTTGCTAACTGGCAACTTGAATACGTCCCCTAGGAACTTGACGCCTGTCTGTCTGTCGACCGATGCAGTTCCCTCGAAGACTTGTACAATCACCTGATCGTCCGATGTATCCAGAACCTGTCCGTTCTTCATAGAACCGTCACTCAGCCTTAGTTGGACAATCTCTCCGAAAGCCACTGGTTCAGTCTTATTTAGGAACACTAGTGGCCCCTTTACGTCTGTAATCGTTCTGTATTCCTTTCCACTCATTGTATCACCTCAGTTTGCCTCCATGCTAGAAGAAATCTGCTTGCCCATCTCCGAAACTAATTCTCCAATCTTGTCGCTGTAACCCTTCTCGAAGCGACCTCTCATCAGATCTGTCCTCGCTGGGACGTTCACGACGTCTTCCAACAGGGCTCCACCTGCGATTGCCTTCTTTGCTTCCTCTTGGAAGCTCAGAATCGCTTTTGCCATGTCATATTGTAGCTTCAGATCGCTGTATGTGTCCACATCGTGGAAAGCATTCTGCTGCAGGAAGAACTCTCGAATCATTCTGGCTACTTCTAGAGTCAACTGTTGATCGATTGGCAATGCATCCGAACCCACCAACTGGACAATCTCTTGCAACTCTGCTTCAACTTGGAGCAGTGTGCTAATTTCTGTTCTTACTTCGGGGAAATCTGATGCTATGTTGTCCCTGTACCATTGGTCTAGTGCCTGTGGGTATAGGCTGTACGAGCTCAACCAGTTGATGGCCGGGAAATGTCGTTGTCTAGCCAGTCCAGCATCCAAACCCCAGAAAACCTTGACAATCCTCAATGTCCCCTGGCTGACTGGTTCTGATATGTCGCCACCTGGGGGGGAAACAGCCCCGATAACTGAGACAGACCCATCATCTCCCGCAAGAGTCTGGACCCTTCCAGCCCTCTCATAGAACTCAGCTAGTCTACTGGAAAGGTATGCAGGATAACCCTCTTCACCAGGCATCTCTTCAAGCCGAGAAGAAATCTCCCTCATCGCCTCTGCCCATCTGCTAGTGGAATCTGCCATCAGGGCTACATTGTAACCCATGTCGCGGAAATATTCCGCAATTGTAACTCCGGTGTACACCGAAGCCTCTCTAGCAGCCACAGGCATGTTTGATGTGTTAGCTATCATAACAGTCCTGTTCATCAGGGGTTTGTTTGTATTTGGATCAATCAAGTGGGGGAACTCGTCGAGAACTTCAGTCATCTCGTTCCCTCTCTCTCCGCATCCAATGTAGACCACTATCTGGGCATCAGACCACTTGGCGAGCTGTTGCTGAGTCACCGTCTTTCCTGAACCAAAAGGACCTGGTATTCCAGCAGTCCCTCCCTTAGCAAGTGGGAAGAGGAAGTCGAGAATCCTCTGCCCCGTCATCAGCGGAACGTCAGGGGCATACTTCTGGATGAATGGTCTTGGATGCCTTACTGGCCATTCCTGCATCATTGCAATTTCCGTCCCATCCTCAAGCTTGCACACCGTCTCGGTGATGTTGAATGAACCAGAGTCAATCTTCTTGACGACTCCTCCTTTTCCAGGTGGTACCATCACTCTGTGCTCGATAGTCTCGGTTTCCTGGACAATTCCGATCACATGGCCTGCAGAAATCTCGTCTCCGGCCTTTACGCTAGCATTGAAATCCCATTTCCTCTCAAGATCTAGTCCATCCGCATCCACCCCTCGGGTGATGAAGACTCCCATCGTCTCCTCCAACTTCGGCAGTGGCCTCTGAATGCCATCATAGATCTGGGTTAGTAGACCAGGGCCAAGTTGCACTGACAGCGTCTGCCCTGTCCTAATCACTGGCTCCCCAGGCTTGACCCCAGATGTCTCTTCGTACACCTGTATCACTGATTGGTCGCCATGCAGTTCGATTACTTCTCCCATCAAACCTTCATTCCCGACTCTTACCACCTCGTACATTCGAGGTGCTATCCCTATCGCAGTCACAACTGGCCCGGAAATCCGGTATATTACTCCATTTTCTTCACTCATTTTTTTTCACTTCCTTTTTTGTTCGAATCTTATTTCCATAGATCGACACCAAGTGCCGACTTGATGGACTCGCGGAGGGTATTGTCCTCCTCGGTCCCAATGCCCAAAACAGTGGGCATCACGCTCTCAGAGAGTTGCAGGCGCAACCTCTCTGGGAGTCTCATTAAATCGGAGTTGTCCATTACGACAACCCCCACTTCTGTCTGATTCAGGAGGCCTCTGAGAATCTTCTCCATCTCTTCGTCATCAGACGGGTTATACAGTTCTTCAACTCCTGCGAGTTGGAATCCTAGTGTGAATTCTAATGGTCCTACAATTGCTATTCTCACATCTTCACCTCAGTAGTCCATATGCGCTTCCAGTACTTCGTTTGGAAGTCCAACAGCCTTGCCACGCACAAGCAACCGCAGATTCCTGACTTCCAGGGCCTTCCTTTCGATATAGTATATGATTGGGAATGGAGAAATTGGGCTCAGGTGGGCGAACCTCTTCAGAACCGTGTGCTTCTGATGGGAGAGTAGTTCTGCAAATGGGTCCAAACTCCCCATCCTTTTCGCTTCAGCCATGGCCTCATCAAAACCAGAGTCATCGAACGAGCTACTTCTTCGGAGGGTTTCGATTAGCTCTTCGTCGCTCTCTGCCTGACAGGCCTGCCTCATAGTCCCGGAGTCAATCTTTCCTCCCGGGATTACCATGGATTGACGCTTTTCAACAGTCATCCCCATTCTAATTGCACGGAATTCGTTGATCACGTTCCTATGGTCAATCTCCATCCTTAGGTATCTCCGGAGCCTTGGTCCGCCATCCCTTCCTCTAACTGCCTTCAGCGCATCAGAGAAGTATTGCAAGTCCAATGCATTCTCCATGTCCTCGAGAGTGGCATCGGCATCAAGTTTTGAGAGGGTCATCCCCCAGGATGTCCCAGACATAGCCTCAATCGCCTCTTGAAGTCCTTCAGTATTCCTCACGATGTTCAACCAAGGGGCGTTTCTTGGATTCTCAGATGGTAGTATCTGGGATTCTATTATTTCATCAGATGCTCCGCCATTTATCGCCCTGAGTACAGTCTTTGCTTTCTCGTAGTCAAAACGTTCCACATAGATAGCGACTAGAGATTTCAAATGACCCTGACAGAACTTCAGAACTCCTGCCAAATCATTATCCAGATTGTGGAACAACGCTGCCTCGATGGCATCAGCCCCACTCATCCTTGATCCATAGATGTCCATCTCTGCTCTGTACCCCATCTCTCCAATGCTAGCTCCAATCGAGTCAGTGCCTTGTTGGATAAGCTGGCGCATCCTTGTCGTATCTATCAACGAGGCTTTGCGGGCCTTCGCCCGCGCAGCAGCGTTGTATAGATTCGAACGACCGTTCAGCGCCCTTGACATCTCTCTCCCTCACTGTTCTCCAAATAGAATATTGTTTACTTCCCCAAGGCTAGATTTCCAAGCCGCTTCCAATCGGAAGTCGAATCTGAAATCCAACACTGTGGAACCGTCTTTTGATTCAAGAACAAATCCACCCAATCCCTCGATATCTTCACCCATGGTGAAACTACTCTTGGAAAGAGCCGTTCTGTCTGAAGCTACAGGTCTCATAATCATTCCAGACTTGGATTTGTTAGCCTCTTTGACTAATGAGTCGAGTATCTGCTTCCTTCCCTTCATTTTGGACGACCCGACCTCATTTTTCACAGTCTCCCATGTTGCATCCAACTCTTCTCTGCGAGCGATTAGCGCTCTCTTCTGGTTCGCTTGCCTGGCAGAGGCAACTACCTCTACAGACAATTGCGCACTCTCCTTTTCGGCTTTGTCCGAAGAAATGGAGGAGACTTCAGAGACCTCGTTCCGTGCCCTTTCTTCGATTCTTTTAGCCTCTGTTTGAGCGGCCTCGACGATAGCCGCAGCCTCCGCCTCCGCCTGTCTGGCAATCTCTGCTGCCAATGCATCAAGTGTCATTTTCTAACCTCCTATTCCGTATGGATATCGCACTCTGCTCAGAGCAGGAATAGTGCAAGGAATCCAAACAGTACGATGGTCTCTGGTAGAGCGGTGAAGATCAGTCCAGTTACGAACTTGCTCGAATCCTCGGCAATCATTCCCACTGCTGCTGCTCCAATTGGCCCCTGGCTTAGTCCAGTACCGACTCCTGCCAGTCCTAGTGCTATTCCCGCGCCAAGCTTTGCTGCATCCCAGTTGTAGGACGTCGTTTCCGCGTCTCCCTCTGCTGCCGAAACCACGGATGCAAACATTGCAAACGAGAATAGGGCCATCAGGGTACTCATTCCAGTCATTGTTTTTCTGTTATTCATTCTTTTTTCCTCCTTATTTTTTCAAGCCTAGGCTTGGAATCTGATTTAGTCAACCTCCACGTATTGCGTTCGAAGGCCGAATGGGTTGAAAGCCTCCCCGCTTGAGTCATAGTACTGCCTCATCCACTCTACAAAGTGCAATCTTGCAGCGTGAATGTTCGGGCTGAATACTCCCAGCCCCCATGCGAAGAACTGAACCGCCAACCAGCCGAGTATGAGTACGATTGCCATTAGAGGCTCATCGAAGGTAATTTCATCGAATAGCATGGAATTTCCAGTTTCTGCAATTTTGACGCCCACAACACCAACCGCGAATAATCTGACATAAGATATCACTGTGGGCATCATGCCAACTGCTTCTATGGGAGCAAGTCCGATATTGATTGGAAACGGCACCCCATGATACTTGTAAAGAGTCCACATTAGCATCACAGTTGCAACAATCGAAATCGCTGCACCCGGTTCCATCATCCAGTCGGCCGGTCCTATGAAGCCATAGGCAAACATGAATCCCCCAACTAGAAGGATCATCCATGCGCCTTTCTCAAAGAATGCGCAGACGAACCCAAATCCTCCATGACCATTGCCGAAAAGCATTATGTCTCTGAATCCAATCACAAGTCCAAGGAATACGTGAATCATACCCAAATAGATGGTAAGTAGGATCAAATGTTCTAGATTCCCCTGACTATCAACCATGACCACTCTGTGGAAGGGAAAGGCCAGTTCGATTCCTAGTGGGAGTGAAGCACTCCATGCGTGATAAGTTCCCTCGGGAATATCTGGGTAGAACATCTGTAGAGCCACAGCCGGGTTTGAACCGTAATGAGGGAAAATTTCCCATCCAGCAAACTCTGCGTATATGTAACCGAAGACGATGGTCCCAAATCCAATGTACATCAGGAATTTTCCACCCAACTTCAGCATCTCGTTTGTCCCAGATTTACTCATTAGGAGTGCACCAAGACCCATTGTCACGAGTCCGTATGCCATATCACCAAGCATAATTCCGAAGAAAATAGGATAGGTGATGAACATGAATACCGTGGGATCAATTCTTCCATAAGCAGGCCTTCCTACAGCATCGGTAAGCAATTCCATTGGTCTGCTCGAGTTCCTTTCTTGGAATGCAATTGGTGGCATCTTCTGACTATGGTGGTGGTCAGAGTGTCCGTGACCCCCTCCGCCCGCTTCCATCTCGAATGGGGTTACTTCTGTGAATAGGCATATGTCCTTCAGCGCCCTCCGGACTTCTTCGGATCTACCCATTGCAACCCATCCATCGATGACAAAGGCGTGCTCGGACACCGCTATTCTAACTGGGGTGGTCAACACATCATGATCCCTCTCCAGGACTTCCAGTCCACAAAGAAGCATCTCCCCATTCGATTTGCTCCAATCTTCTATCCTTTTTTCTAGGTCGTACTTCTCTCCCTCTAGGGTGCCCTTCGCCTTCCTAACCTCAGATAGTCGGTCAGTAGCCGAACCCTCTCCCTCTGGAATCTGAATGGTTTCGAATCCAGCCCGTTCCAGTTTGGAAGAAGTTTGCCCTGATTCTTGGTTTCTGACGAACGCAGCAATTAATCCAGACTTCCCGGTTTTCCCTTCGATGATTAACCCGGAACCCACTGCCTCTCTCGCTTCAGCAATGTTTTCCACTGTTCCAACGAATGCTGTGATCGTTTTGTAACCACCAAGAAGCTCAAGGTCAATTCCTAGGGGAGAGATTTGTGAGAGGGCTTCCTCTTCTTCTGTAAGGGAGGAGATTTCATTCCCCAAGTCATCAATTCTCGAACTATCCAAAAGAACCTGATCAATCTTGGAGGGCAGCTCACCCCCGAGAGAATCCCTGACCGGGCCAGCAGGAACTGGTCTTGCCGGACCCGATGCCTCCACTACCGAAGCCGCTGCTCTTGCCTTGACTAGTTCGCGCCCGACCTCCTCTGAACCCTCTTCCGGAGAACCAAGCGAGAACCCATCTTCACTGCCATCGTAATCGATAATGTGCAAGGCCTCGAGACGGGCAAGGATATCTACAATCTGCCCCAAATCCTCCTTGTTCCCAGCAGCAACCATCCGGCCCATCTGCTGAGTATTTACTTGTGACATCTAATTCCTCTAGAATTTCAGGACCTGAAGGCATCTAGAACTGCATTAACTGCAACTTCTCTGCTTCCTTCCCCACCGTCGTGAATTGAACCGATTGTCGAGTCTCCTTCTTTGGATACCTTCTGCGCCTCACTCTCGGCAGCACTTCTCGCTTCGGAAATCTTAGTCTGGGCATAGGCCTCAGAGTCCGATCTTCCTGCTTGGATTATCTCAGTAGCAGTCAGCCTTGCCTTCGAAACAATCTCTGCTGCCTTTGACTCTGCGTCGGCTATAGTTTGCTTTGCCTCACTCTCGGCTTGTCTTATTGCTCGTAGAACCTCTTCTCGTCCCATTCTATGCACCTACGGTGAATTCGGCGACCGTTGATGAGTTTATGATGATAACCTCGCGCATTCCACTAGTTTGACTCTGTCTATGCACCCTCTCGGGAACCTTCCAAATACGGCCTTCTCTGGGACTACAACATGGACGTGCAGGGGATGGGTGTCGATGATTGGGATGAACTCCAGAGAAACCTATTGGCCACAATCCCAGTCTATGATAAAATCAATCGCTTCGCTACCTTGGGACAGGTATCAAGATGGCGTCGAATGGTCAGGGGGATGCTTCCGGACGGGAAAATCCTGGAGGTTGGTTGCGGTCCCGGAAGCTTCGCAGAGGATGTCGTTGGCAGGGAGATGGTTTGCCTAGATCCAATTCCCGAAATGCTCGCTGCAGCTGAGGAAAGAGTGAACTCTTCCCGCCAGGAGAGGGGCGATGATCCGGCAATTTTCGTCGAGGGTACTGCAGAAGAACTTCCTTTCGATGACGACTCCTTTGACGCACTATGTTCGTTGTTCTCATTCAGGGATTGGTACGACAAGAAAGCCGGCCTCTCTGAATCCCTAAGAGTTCTAAGGCCGGGCTCTCCCATAATAATTGTAGATCCTGCCAAGATGAATCGAGTTCACGGTTTTCTAGGGGTTCTATGGATGAGGGTCTGGGTAGGGGCATATGCCAGGTTAGTATGTGGCCAGAGAGACCACCCATGGAAGTGGCTCACAAAGACGTACTCTGAATTCGGAACAACCAGGGATTATGTTTCTATGTTGAAGGAGGTCGGATTCGTAGATGTCAAGGCTCGAGTAATCTTCCCAGGGATGGCAACTATCTGGTCCGCTCGCGCGCCTTAAAATAACCAGAAGACTTTCCGACAGGTCACAGCCCTCCAAATCATCCCCTTCGTCAGACGGTTGAATACAATATTCAGGACCCAATCGGGGAATCTGAACATAATGCTTCCAATGGCGAAAGCCCTCTTCGAGTTTCGCATCACATGCCCCATCTGAGTCTCCCATCTCTTCTCATATTCTTTCAGGTCCGTGCCGTTATTGAGATGCTCGGAAATCACCTCTCCTGCAATCCTCCCTCCAATCATCGCGATGGTGATTCCTGCCCCGTTTGATGGCAGAACCATTCCTGCCGAATCCCCCACCAGAAGGTAATTGCCCTTCACAAAAGTACGAACGGCACCTGACATCGGAAGATATCCAGCTCCTCGAAAACCCTCCTCTCCTTCGAATCGTTCGATGAAATCATTCGCATATTTCTCCAGGCTCCTGCCTCTAGACATCTTTCTCTGTATTCCTAATCCAATATTCGACCCTGAGTCCTTCGGGAAGACCCAGGCATACCCACCTGGGGCCACGGATCCGAAGTGCAACTCTAGCGCGTCGGAATGGCGCCCATTCTTGAGTGCGAATTTTACAGGGATGTTAAGGGACCCCTCGTCCCAATATCGCTTTCTAATCGGGTCATTGTGACCTCCGGCCCCGACAATCACCCTCCCCCTCATAGTTGCCCCATTGGATAGGACCACGGAATTCCCCTCGACACGCTTGACGCGTTCCCCTAAGAGGTAATCTGCACCCTTTGAACGTGCTAGCTCGACCAAAGCCTCATCGTGTGCGACCCTGTCCAGCACCATCCCTTCGAAATCGAAGTCCATACCCTTGCCATTTGGCTTGACAATCCTCATTTTCTCACAGATTCTAGAGACGGCATTCTCAGGAGTTCTGAAAAGATCGTCCATTTCTGGAACCCGGGGGCACAGTCTCTTCATCTCCTCGTTTGTAGGGACCAATTCTCCACATTGTAGTGGAGAACCTATTGGGTCCCTGCCATCAATAACCAAGACACTCAAACCACCTTCCGATGCATATCTTGCAACGGTGCTACCTGCTGGGCCACCACCGATGATTATCGTATCCCAGTACTTCTCCTTGTCCAGGGGAAGCACCTCAGTTAGTTGGTCCTTGACTCCGAGATCAAAGCGATCTCCGTTAGCATTTCCTTCTCCTCAGAGTCGGGGAGACTCTCGATATGGTCCAGAGCCCTCTCCACATGGTTAGAAACAAGTAATTTAGCATATTCGAATGAACCTGCCTGCTCCAGTAGTTCGACCAACTCATGCAGCCTGTCACCTCCGAAGTTGATCAGGACGTCTCTTAGTTGATCCCTATCGGCCCCATGTAGCATTGTTAGTGCGTAGATGATGGGCAACGTCATTTTCCCATCGTGGACATCCGTTCCGCGTGGCTTACCGATGAGATCGTCCCCTACCAAGTCCAGGATGTCATCCACAAGTTGGAAGGCCCTCCCAAGTTCCATCCCGTAGCCCCACAATGCATCGGAAACTTCCTCACTCGAACCTGCTATCATTGCGGCACTCGTGCAGCCTGAGGCGAAGGGCCCAGCAGTCTTACCATCGATAATTGCGTAGTAGTCCTCTGGACTTGTATTCAGGTCATTTATGTGCTCGATCTGCAGGATCTCTCCCGACGCTATCCCTGCGCACGAGTCTCTCACATTTCCGACTACTCTTTCTTCGTACTTGGCCCCGAGTTCGAAACCCAATGCGAACAGGTAATCACCAGAGATTATCGCATGAGAGGACCCATGGGTCGAGTGTATTGTCGGTTTGCCACGCCTCATTTTTGATTGATCGTTCACATCGTCATGGACTAGAGTCGCCGTGTGAATTAACTCAGAGGATAGGGCTAGGTCTAATGCCTCTCTGTAGTCATTTCCCCCCGCAGCTTTGTAAGAAAGTATGGCCAGTATGGGGCGATACCTCTTCCCCCCTCCCAGAAGCACGCCACTAGCGATGGACATCACCGGCTTATCGAGTTTCGAACTCATTTTTTCTAGGACCAACTCTTCTATGGAATCCTCGACTAAGTTCTTGATAGAATCTAGAGTCATTGACCCCATTTTCTCCGCTTCCATGATGTCTTCAGCCTAGGGGTCGCATATATCAACGGGTGCGCACGCCGCTCAGATTGGGTACATGGCGTGCCCCCCCCCTTGAGGTGGATGCGATGGAAAACCGGATAGTTGTTGGAACTCTGGATTCGCCTTCTTGCAAAGTGTCTTCACAGATATCCACTCACTTCGAGTCCAACGAATTGGAGGATATCGAGCATTCAGTCGTTTCCGTCAAGGGTTTAGACTCTGGAATAAAATCGCTTTCAGAGGGGGACCTCGATCTGTTGGCAATACCAGCGACTGAGATTTCCGGAAGAGAGGGAGCGATCTCTGATAGTGGCTGTCAGGTAATGGGGGCCAGAACTCCCAGGCGCGCAAGTCAGGTTCTAGTATCCCCAGACCGTCTCACATACCAGCCCAAGTCCGCAATAATAGTCTCAGATTCAGTTTTGATCCGCAGACAACTTCTCAGGGCGAGGCCAGACCTGCAAGCAGTCTCATCCGAGGAACTGGGGGTTTTGGTTTCCGGTTTCGTTCCACCAGAGGACCCAAGAGGCCTCCCTAAGGCGTTGGCCGAACTGCTGGAGAAAGGAGAAATCGACGGATTCGTGATTTCAAGGTCAGAGTACGATGAGACGAACCAGACTGAGAGGAGGCACACTCTGATGTCCCAGCCGAATGAGAGAGGTGCACCTCACTTTGTCCCACCTCCATATTCCGACCTAATCGCCGTAGTTTCTCGAAAAGGATTCCCAAATCGATTAGCAGCAAAACTCACCGAACCCGAGGGCAATACCGTTCTTTGGGTCCAGAGTAGGATAATGAGGGAATTGGAAACCTCGATGCATGACGTCATAGGATTGGAGGTTAGACACAGGAATGTAGGCGCTATCCTCAGACAGGCAGAGGCGAATCGCGACTTGGTGTTGGAACAATCCTGCCACGACCCTGATGGGGAGATTTACCACGATGAGGTCAGGGTTGAGATACGGATGGAAACGCTGTCCAAAGATGGGAGGAGGACGCTTTCGTTGGAGAGGCTAGTGGCAATGAGCGAGTATCAGAGGGCCGTCATTGCTCTATTGATGGATTGGGGGAATCTCGTAAACGAGTCTACAAGGGATGTCCCCCGTGATCACCCCACTGACGAAGATGCCCCGCCATTTATCCCAGAATAGCAACCGTGACGATTTTTCGCCCCTCAAATCATCATTTACTCGCTAAGATTGGGGCAATCGATAACTAAGGAACCCTCTCGAGGCGTTATTGTTATCATGAGGGTGGACTCTAATTTACTGAATTCTCTCTATACGGAGCGTCTTCAGAATCTGAGGCAGAGGGCGGAGAGTTCGGGAATATCGAAGTCCGGTTCAGTGGAGGTTCTCCGAGCCCGTTTGATTAGAAGCCAGGTCCTCGCTGAACTAGATTTGTCTTGGGAAGGAATACAGTCTATGTCCCACAAGGAAATGAGGGATGTTCTGAAGGTCTTCGGAATCAAGTCTTCTGGATCCCACAAGGAGAGGAGACAGCGGCTTTGGTTGCACCTTAGTTTCGACTCACGAAGGATGACAATAGAGAATCTGGCCGAGATGAACAGGGATGACTTGCATGAGATGTGTAAGAAGCTAGAGCTGGATCTTACTGGGAATCGAACCGTCCTGATGGGGAGAGTTGCAGGGGTGCTGACAAGTCAGATGAATGGGTG
>CBFIAW010000022.1:0-14647 GCA_965660655.1 Candidatus Thalassarchaeaceae archaeon
ATCCAGTTTACATGGCTTGCAGGCCCTGCGTATCCAATGACCCTGCACCACGAGTAAACGACATCTGAGGCTTCCATCTTGTCGCCGTTGCTGAAGTACACATCGTCACGTAGAGTGAAGGTGTAGGTTAGGCTATCAGCACTGACAGTGAACCCTGTTGCAAGCCTTGCCTCGATGATGGCGTTACCCGAGCCATCTCCAGCATACCTGTACAGAGTGTCGTAGACCTGTTCGATCACGTCTCCAGATGCGGAGTCGTATGCGTCTCCTGGGTCGATTGTCGAAGCGTCCCCGATGGACATCTCGACGATCTCGCAGGGGTTGTTTGATCCCTGCTCACGGCACTTTCTGGACTTCTCTAGCTCGTATGTAGCGTTACCGAAGTCCATGGTTCCTGCAGCGTAGGCAGCCATGATGTCTGCCTGTGCCATCCCATAGTCGCAGGAGTTGTCGTTTTCCTCTGCGGCAGCATCGTAGTTGTTTGCTGCCATGTCGGTACATCCTGGGACCTTGTTCACAGTCTCCGTTACGGTCTCCGTTACCGTCTCAGTCACAGTTTCGGTTACGGTCAGGACGCATGCGTTGTTGCCGCTGTCTAGCGTGTAACCGTCTCCGATTGCGTCGCAGTCAGCTTGTGTCAGCGTCCTTTCCACATCCTCCCCAGCGCATCCCGCTAGGGCTGATGCAATCATCAGTGTGCATAATAGAAGAGCATTCGCTTTAGTCTTCATCGAGCCATTGAGGCTATGATGTGTATTTAGTATCACCCGAAAAAAACCCTCTTTTGGCCATTCAGAGATGGAAATGGCGCAATAATGGCTGAGAAATGAAGAGTATGTGGTTGATTTTCACATCATTGATGATTAGGTGGTGGACGTGCCGAGATTTGAACTCGGGGCCTCTTCCATGCCAAGGAAGCGCGCTTCCAAGCTGCGCCACACGCCCAGTGACCTGACGAACTACGACGCCCATTTAAGGGAGACGTGAGGAGGGGTTGATGTGGCAACCGAGAGAAGTGAAGAGAGCGCGCCCACTATTCCAGATGGACTGATGGAAGAGCTGTCCATGGAGTTGGAGGGAGAGGATGCCCCGTTCGCCAGAAGTATGGAAAGGGACTTGGAACTGAAGTGGCTAGATGATGGTGAATCGAGGTTGGGATTCACAAGATTCGAGTGCGACCACAACGAAATATATCGTAGGCGCAGGCTTGGCGTCCCCCCTGGCCCAGTGACAATTGCCCTGAACCCAATACTGTCAGATGACCCGGTACTTTTCCGGCACACCCTTGCGCATGAGCTCCTGCACGCTGCCGGTTTACTCGATCACGATGATTTGCATGCACGGATAGTTGGCAAGATCGCACCGGCTCCCAAACTTAGGGACTCGCCAGTACTGATGAGGCTGCGTGAGCAGGTTCTGGAAGGCCTTCCCGAAGGGCAGTGGATCTGCGGAAAGTGCGGACACGCATGGGAGAGGCGAAGGGTGACTAGACCGACAAGGTGCCCTAAGTGTGCAAGCAGGTTCGAGGCGAAGTGAGGGTTCATCTAAGTGAGGCTCCCGCAGGGGGTCACGGGCGATTGGTGTAGTCTGGATATCATGCTGGCCTTCTAAGCCGGTGACACGGGTTCGAATCCTGTATTGCCCACCACCTATTCTAGGTATGTATCACGAATCTCTCATATACGCGAGGCAGGTCGGAAGGACTCGCAAACTGGAGGATGATTAACAGTGAAGAGAGGTTCCCGTGCTTGGAAAAAGCAGGGGAAGCAACGCTGGAAGTGGCGAAAGAAGAAGCTCCGAAGGCGGAAGGCAGCCAGGAAGCGGGCCAAGCAACGATGAAACTGGGTCAGCGTGAATAGGGGTTGCCTCGTCTCGGTGTCATGGTCGAGCAGGGCCCTATCGATGCGGAGATTGTCGACGAGCCCGCGGGTCGCCGAATTCTGATGACGTACAAATCTGGCTCGGCAGCCATTCTGGTAGTTGCGATAATCATCATCGCAGCATTCCAATCGATTGTGGCATCGCCCAAATCCGGATCTATCAGCGGCGAAGAAAGCAGGAACGCCGTTGTCGTTTGGGATCAAAGCGTATACATGCCCAGGCACGAGGAATGTATTGACGAGGGCAACGGGCAGGACTTGCCTGAATTTGGAATCGGGTACGAGCCTAGTATCTCAATCACCAGCAATGGGAACATGTTCATCACGGCGCACAAGGACCTTAGGTGGGGAGGGGAAGACTCACCGATCCCGATAATCTTGGACCCAGATGATCCCGGGCCCTGGTGGGCCTGCACGGATGGGAGGGAAACGACTTGGGACTACTGGGCATCTTGGTTCTGGGCCTCATACGACAATGGGACCACCTGGGAGCATGGGGAGAACTTCGGGCCTACACCTGGAAACATGCTCTTCGCAAACTACCTGGCTGGAGGTTCGGAGTGCCTGGGGGACGAGGGTGACATCTCCGTAGACGCGATGGACACGGTGTTCTACCTAGACACTACGCTGGAAGACAACTGGTGGCACACTCTGGAAGACCATGGGACGGAATACTCCACGGGAATCTGCCAGAGGATGAACACCATGGCAGCAGATGACCGACCCTGGGTTGCGGCCCAGGGGGATGGTATCATCCACTACCTCGGCAACTCTGGCGCGTCCCCCCCCGAATGCACCGGTGACTCGGGGAGGTACTGGTACTACCACTCTGAAGATGGCGGGAACACATTCTCGCAGTGCTACTCAGTACCCGGCGGATGGAGCACGATATCCAGCCAAAGGCATGGATCGTACGTGTACATCGCCCAGGAGAATGCGGACACCCAATCGGGCACTGTCATAGTCAGAATCAGCGATGAGTATGGCAGGGGGACGGGTTTCGGGGATGGGACGTGGGCACCTCCCGTCGACGTCGGGCCGAGGGAGGGCAATTGCCCTGAGGGCTACCCCGTTGTCAACAACAACGAGGGAGGGACCGTTGCAGTGGTGTGGGCCGACTGTCCGAACGGGAGCACTGGTCCATGGGAGATCAGGTTCGCCATCTCATACGACCACGGGACGAACTGGTCCACGTGGAACGTCTCTCACATCAATGGGATTCAGATGTACCCGTTCGTCAGCATCAGCGATGGAGACATGGTCTCACTGGCATTCTACGGTCTGGACTTCGATGATGGGGATCTGGATGGCGACTACGTGGAAGGAGAGGGGTGGTTCCTGTACGCAGGGGCTCTGCAGTCACCGATTGAGGGCGACAGCTGGGATTTCACCATAGCAGACCCGGAGCCATTGCATGTGGTGACCGGTTACGAGGAGCAGACGGGAGACGTCCATGCGCTGCACGACTTCTTCGAGACGGTCCTGAGCCCGGATGGCTCGTGGATCGGGATCGCCTACCAGCAGAACCTGGGGCAGCACCCGTTCGAGGAGAACGAGGAGCAGCGATACATCAAGTTCGTCAGAGGCGACCTCTCAACCGCCTGACGAGACCACCACCAACTCCAGCGTTGTGTTGCCCTTGATCAACGAAGTATGTGGGATGATTGTATCCCCGTGGACCGCGAGGACGGTAGATGGGGGGACGCCCATCTTCTCAAGGACCTCGCTGACCGAAATGGGCTTGCTTGATTCGACCTGGACGGACCCCCCTAGGTGCTCAACTTGAATGATCACGAAGGGCATGAGGTCGGGTCAGCCTTATGTCTGATTCGCAGGTGGACGTTTCGCTGCCGAGATCGCATAGCCCGGTATTGCGGTGGATTCGAAATCCACTGTCCATTGGACGCGGGGGTTCAAATCCCTCTCTCGGCGCCATCATCCTCTTCCCACCAGCCTACTTCCTCGGATGATTCCTCAGTGGTTTCGGAATCACCGTCAGTTTGCTCTCCTGGGTATTCCTGAGGTGGATCTTCTGGCCCCTCTGAGTTCTCCAGCCAATCTGCCTGGGGGAATCCGAAGCCGATCTTCTCCAATCTGGTCCTGATTCTGGCGTTTGCATTTCCAGCTGATCCTAGTCCGAGGAAAAGGAGGAAGAAGTTGCAGCATGAGAGAATTACTATGTTTGTGATTGCGCCAGAGCCGATGGAGAACCCAGTAATTAGGACGCTGCGTTCGGGGTTATTGGGGTCTACGTACACATCAATAGTGGAAAGGCGCGGATGGTCCCTCTCGAAGTCCTCCTTCCATCCGAGGCTGGAGTCGGTTGAGTCTTCCCAATCTACCAATGAAATCTGATCGCTTTCGTATACAATTCCACCCACCTCGTAGCTATAGTCGACTTTCAACCCGTAGGTGCAACCATCCTCCCCCCCACAATCCTCCCAGATGTAGATGTCATCGACTGTACCCGGTGTCCTGTCCCAGTTTTTCGTTTGCCACTGCTCATAGTGCAATGGGACGGTAATAATGTCGACGGTCAGAACGATGACCAAACAGACTACTGCAACGATCATACCCCTGGAATCACCGGGTTTGAAAGTCAGTGAGAAGGTCGCCATGGCAGTTCCGCCAACCGTCGACTTTTCTTTCTTTGGTGTTGTCAGGCAGAACTATAGGCATCGGGTTTGGGTGCATATCCATGGAGATAGAAAACGAATTCGGACCTGCTTTCACGCTAATGACTGCGAAACTCTCGCCGGGTGAGCAAATCAAGGTCGAGCCTGGGGCCATGGTGGCCCAGTCGAATGGGATGGATATGAAGACCGGCATGGGGAGTGGTGGTGGTCTTGGCGGATTCATGAAGAGCATGGTCAGGAGCGCGCTTGGCGGTGAGTCATTCTTCGTAAACACATACACTGCTGGTTCGTCAGGAGGATGGATCTCCATGGCACCATCTGCTCCCGGGGATATCGAGACGTTCGACCTTTCGCCGGGCCAGGCTTTCTTCATGCAAGGAGGGGCATTCATGGCTTCTTCCATCAACGTGGAAACCTCGACTAAGTTCCAGGGGTCGAAGGCTCTCTTCTCGAGGGAGGGTTTCTTCTTCCTGAGGGCCGAGGCATCTGACGTCCCGGGCAAGGTCTTCTATTCGTCATACGGTGCTATGAAGAAGATCGAAGTAACGCCTGACAAACCCATCAAGATCGATAACGGACATGTGGTGGCATTTACAGATGGCCTTCATTACAACGTCACCAAAATCAAGGGGCTTGGTTCCTTCCTGTTCGGTGGAGAGGGCTTCACTCTGGACTTCAATGGTTCTGGTTCCGTTTGGATTCAGACCAGGAATATCCAAGCACTCGCGACCCAGATGATCCCCTTCCTTCCGACAAGTCAGTAGGAATCAGAAGTCAGTGGTGTCCTCGGAGTGCCTGAGAATAACGACACGGGCACCTGGGCCAATCCGAACCTGCGGCCTACCGGCCCATTCGCCGACCTCACCGTTCAGTATTGCGATCTCATCCCCTCGGCAGATGGCAGCGGCCGATACTGGGATGAACTGCTTGAAGGCAACGGAGGCGGCCGAACCAGTCTTGTCCATCAGGGTGATTGACCAACGGCGTACGTTGGCCCCGTCTGGATAGGCATCGATGGACCACACTCGCCCCACTACGCTGACCCTGGTCTCCACCTCGACCACGGGGGCGACATCAGACTCCGTTGCAATGGATACCGACGATCTTTCGTCCAGATCGAACTGTAGCTGGCCCCTCCAGATAGATGGCATTCCCTCGTCCACTCGTACACGGGAGCCTTCGGAGATCCCCCTGGTGACGTTACGTGGGTTGCCCTGTCTGGAGGGTCTGACACGTGCTCTGTCATAGCCATCCTGGAGGGTAAACTGGAGGCTAATCGAACCGTCATCCAGAAGTTCGGGGCCTTGCAGGCCGACGACGTCGCCGACGATGCTAGTCCTGGTGACTATCTCCCCGATGGGCGTCACTGGCCATGCATGCCCGAATTTCTCGATCCTGCTCTCTAAGGGGAGGTTCAACTCGTAATCCGAGCCCTCGCAGATGCCTCTGTAGTCGCAACGAACACATCGAGCCCTCTCGTTGGGATGAGTTGGAGTCTCAGCAGGTATCCCCCCTCTGTCGAAGAATCGCAGTGGCGACGGTTCTGGGGGGCACATTGAGATATCAGGGTCTTGGGCGTGAATCTGTTTGTAGAGTTGCTCTAGCTCGTCGTTCAGAGAGCCCATCTCCTCCTCTGTTGGGAGACTCACTTGCTTCACCGTGCCTGTTCCCAGATACCAAATCTCGAGCCCGTCGACCATCTCTTCCCTAGCATGGGTCTCCCACCACAGCCAGCCGTACATCCTGAGTTGATCCAGATAGTCGCCCGACCTGTCTCCCTTCCCCACCGAGGCCTTCAGGTCGACGATAGTGGGGTTCCCGGACCAACGGTATACGAGATCATACTCCCCCTGAAACCACTCACCAGGATGTGCGCTGGTCTGTGTGAACGACTTGGCATCTGGGTCGACGAACCACGGCCGTGCGACCTCCCATGCCTCGGCCCATGTAATCTGGCCTCTTCCGGCTGCGGGGTGCGGGTTCCCCCAATCTCGAGGAAAACCATCGGGTGCTGGCCAGTGAAGCCGATGCCCGGACCTCCATTCATCGATGCCGGGACCCCCGCTGCGGTCGATGCACTCCTGCACTTGGTCTAGATGCAGGGAGATTGCAGACTCGACCATCTGCCTCCCCTCCTCTTTGTCCACTTCTTCTGCGGAGCCGACTCTGTTTGGGCTAGATTCCCAGTCGCTAATCGCCGACTCCCAACATCGGCCGAAGTGCGCATCCGCCCTAGCAGTGGCCCATGCTTGTACGGATTCCCTGTCGTTAGGGATCGATTCCCGAGGCAGAGGGCTGAGTCCGGGGCCGACCCAGGAGTCCTGACTGTCCCAGTCAGGGGAGCCATCATCGGCAAGAGGAGTGGTCATTGAGGAACGGGAGTCACTGGCCAACAGGGTCGGTGACTCCCGAAGGACCCGGCAGACGCATTCTTCGACTGCATTGCCCCTCAGAATCTGAGGTGGCAAGGGCGACTTGAGACGAGTCATCCATCCGTAGTACCACAGTCTGGGGCATTTCCTCCATGCATTGACCTGGGATGCGGATAGCCTTCGGTATGGGTTGACCTTGGAGTTCTCCGAGTCTGTCTTCCTAACCGGCACGACACCAATTGGGAGCCGAGGACATATCAACTTGAGGAGTGTTCAGAGTCCGAATCAATCCCATTGTCCTCGGGGGTATTCAGGCGGACCACGGTGACCTCTAGCCTTTCGTGAGTGGGGAGGACCTCAACCATGAAGACAGGGTCTTCGATTTCCTCGGCTATGTCCTCGGCCACAACTAGGGGCATCTCGATTCTTCCATTCTGCTCGTCCCACAAGAGGAATCTACGAGGGAGGCCCGTCTCATCAACGAGTTCGTCCATCCAATCGTCCTTGGAATCGGAATCGGAATCAATGGCTCCGAAGATCAGCGTACCATCCTCAGTGAGGACCTCATGGGGAGCGATGACAGACTCGCCTCTCCTGAGGAAGCGTCTCCTTAGCTGCCCTGCGTCCTTGAATACGGATGTGCAGTACTTCAGGTGGAAGCCATAGGGTTCGCGAGTTATTCCGTCGGAATGATCCGGAAGGCCTTGCTCGGCGGCCATCACCCGGGACTTCATTTCGTAAGCCAGTTCGTTCGAGCCAGCAGCCCCGGCAGTTATCTCAGTTGAGAGATTGAACCCCCTCAACTCCATGTTCTCGTGGTTTCCGACCGTGATCTCGAGCTCGTTCAGATTGAGAAATGAGATGTCGAAAGTCCGAAGGTCGTCAAGTAGTTCGAGAAGCTCATCCCTCTTGTCTGGCTCGCAGGGAATCTCCACCCCAGTGAGGATGCCAGCCTCGGAACATGCCGAAATAGTCGAACGATACCTCTCCGAATCCAGTCCAAGCAGATGGAATCGAATCTCATCCAGGCCGGCATCGGCGAATTCACGGGCCACTTCCGGTCGGAAGGGTATGCTGGTGTACATGTGCAGGTGGAATCCAGATCCGAACTCAGACTTGAGTCTGGATATTCCCTCTAGCGTACGTTCCTTGGCCATCAGGGGGTCCCCTCCGGTAATCCCGGCACCAGTGGCCCTCATAGCGCGAGCTTCTTCTATGACCTCATCGAAAGTCTCGCACCTCCTCTCATTAGCGAACATCCAGTCGACGTCACGCCGAGTCTCGGAGAGGGGGCAGTAGTCGCATTGCCAGTGGCAGTTTCCAGTAATGAACAGAACTAGCTTGCTCCCCATCTGGCACTGGATACACCCCTCGGTGTCAGAGAGGTCGGGTGCCTCGGCGAGATCTGGGACCTGTGGGAGGGATAGCATCTACGCCTCCGCCCATTGTTCGGCTGCCGTCTCCAGAAGCCATTCGTGGAAACCCGAATCCTGTGACAGCTCTGGGTGGAAAGTGAGTGCCATCCGATTCTGAGTCCGAACCCCCACAACCTCGTCACCCAGTTTCGCCATTATCTGTGCACCGTCACCTGTTTCGACAAATCGAGGCGCTCGGATGAAGACGCCAGGAAATTCCCGATCTAGGGCAATGGCCTCAATCTCGGACTGGAATGAGTCGGCTTGTGACCCGAAACCGTTCCTCTCGACGGAAGCGTCAATCAGGGGTCCACCACCATCACCGGGCTCTGCGAGGAGGATCGCCCCAGCGCAAGTGCCCAGAACTGGTCGTCTCTGGTCCTCCCTTATCCACTCGAAAATTGCAGGCAAGAGGGCGGAAATTGCATCGTTTCCCGTTAGCCTCATGGTTGTCGACTCGCCCCCGGGCATCACAATAGCATGCAGCTCGACGGAGTCTAGGTCCGAGGCCTTCCTAAGTTCGTGCACCTCGATGTCGAGCCCAGTCCCTCTGGATGCCCTCTCCAGAGCGGAAATATGGGAGTGACGGGCCCCCTGAAGCATTACCAGGCCAATGCGAAGCACAAACCGCCGGCTTGACAACGAGAAATGAACCCTGTTGCTGCTCCGATGGCCTGAAAGACCGTCCACAACCCCGTAAGGACGTGGGGGCCGCGGGTCGCATTCACAACTTCGGGGCTGGCCCCGCTGTTCTCCCTCTCGAAGTGGTGACCGAGGTTGCAGAGTCGCTGCCCGATCTGAACGGCAGTGGCTTTGGAGTGATGGAGGTCTCCCACAGGAGCCCGGCATTCCAGGAAGTGATTGACTCGGCCATGGACCGAATGAGGAGGATACTTTCAATCCCCGAAGACTATGAGATTCTGTTCCTCCAGGGGGGTGCATCGACTCAGTTCTACATGACTGCACTGAACCTCATGAGTCAAGGTGGCATGGCGGACTTCCTAGTGACTGGAATTTGGGCCAAGAAGGCCCTGGCTGAGTCAAACAAGATCGGAGACGGGAATGCGGCCTGGGATGACTCCGCAAACGGTTTCAAGTCAGTCCCGAATGACGAGGACTACTCAATCCGAGAGGGCGCCGAGTACCTGCACTACACCTCCAACAACACACTCTTCGGAACCCAGTTCCACCACATCCCAGATAGCGGAGGGAAGCCTAGGGTCGTTGATGCCAGCTCGGATATCTGTGGGGCGCCGCTAGACGTTTCGGAGCATGCCCTGATCTACGCGGGGGCCCAGAAGAACCTCGGACCCAGTGGCGTGACGGTGGTAATCCTCTCCCCCTGGGCTGCCAGCAGAAGGAGGGAGGGTCTTCCGACCATGATGGACTACCACACCCACCTCTCCAAGGGGTCGATGTTCAACACGCCCAACACCTACGGGATCTTCGTCTTGGACAGGGTGCTCTCCTGGGTCGAGAGAAATGGCGGACTGGAAGGCGCAATCCAGCGAAATGAGGAAAAATCCGGGCTACTTTATGGGGTACTGGACGGAAGTGAATTCTGGAGACCCCATGCGGAAGAAAGCTCCAGATCGATGATGAATGTCACATGGAGACTAACTGATGAGAGCCTAGAACAGACTTTCCTCGCAGAAGCGGCGGAGAACAGGATGGGGGGCCTGAAGGGGCACCGTAGCGTTGGAGGAATCAGGGCCAGCCTGTACAACGGATGCCCCGTCGAGAGCGTGGAGGCCCTCGCTTCATTCATGGAAGGATTCGAGAGTCGTCACGGATGAGTGACCCCATGGAAACGAGGAGAATCCTCAATCTGCTGGATCTGACGCTATTGGACATGGGTGCCAGCGAGAGAGACTTGGCCATGGTCTGCGAACTGGCGAACAGGCATCGAACCGCGGCGGTCTGCGTATTCCCAAGACACTCTGGATTCGTGAGAGATCGCCTAGATGAGGGGATTGCTATGGCCTTGGTTGCGGGGGGCTTCCCCCGGGGTAGTGATTCCCCTGCGCAGATCTTCGATGCTGTGGAAGACGCCGCATCCAAGGGAGCGGATGAGATAGACTGTGTATTGGAGCCGAGGGACGATGATTCGTTCCCGGGAGAATTAGAGTTGGCCAAGCTGATTGCCATGCGAGAGGCGGCCCAAGGACGCATCCTGAAGGTTATTCTAGAAACCCCGTTACTGGGGGAACGGAAACTCAGAGCAGCGACTAGGATGGCTCTGTCGACTGGAGTTGACTTCGTCAAATCGTGCACGGGGAAGAGGGGTGGATGCAGTGACGAGGCTGCGACCATTCTCACCGAAGAGGTCAGCAGGCACTGTCTTTCCTTCGACGGGAAGCCAGGGGTTAAGATATCAGGAGGCATCTCGAAGAGAGAGGATGCGACGAGGCTGATTGCCCTGGTGAAGGAAGGGGACGAATCCATCTCAGGTAGCGACCGACTGCGAATAGGGTCATCGTCCCTGCTGATGGATTTGGTTGATGGTGGGCTCGGCAGGAATTGAACCTGCGATCTTCGCCATGTGAAGGCGACGTCATAACCCCTAGACCACGAGCCCGACCTATTTGCCAGCAATCTCCTGCGGATAAGATTGGTGACAGTTGGACACCATGGTCCGCCGGTGTCAAAAGAGGCGTATGACTCGGAAACCCGTGGCAGAGAGCATCGAACTGGGAGTACTGTACGAGCAGGACACCTGGAAGGCTTTCGGAATCGGCATTGTTCTATTCTGCATGATAGCCTATGCGTCGCTAGGGGTTTTCGGCCTCTCGTCATCGCTTTACGGAGTCTCGGATGAGGTTGAACGGGTGCCTGACTTCGAGGTGATGACCATGAACAGAACGGGCATAGATGACTCCATTGCAGGCGAGGATGGTATGGCAAGGCTATCCAATTTGCGCGGAAGTGTTGTCATCCTAGACTTCATGGCCGTAGACTGCGTAAACTGCCACTACGTTCAGGGGCACATCGAAGATAGTCTAGACGCGTGGCAGGAATCGGAATCGAAGTACCCTGTCGTGGCATTATCTATCGCATCTTGGTACGGGTACGAGTCATTTGATTGGATCAATGAGACATTCGGAGACTCGGGCTCTGAAAAGCACATGCGTTGGACTGTGGCGAACGGTGCATCGGATTCAGTTCTACTAGAGGATGGATCCCAGGGGGACTTAGTAGAGCACTACGCCGCCCAGAACCTCCCTCTCGTGTACGTGATAGACCACGAGGGGTACGTTGTGGCCAAGGAGGGGACCGGGAACCCGCTTGACGGGTGGTCATCATTCGATAGCGCTGTGGAGCGGGCGATTGAGGGGGATGCTGGGGGGTTGCGATTCGGGATCGAGAAGGCAGACAGGTCATTCTCCGGGGTCTTCATAATCGGCCTCTTCCTTGGGGTCCTGGTGTACTTCTCCCCATGTGCATTCCCGGTACTACCGTCCTATATCAGCTACTGCCTCAGTCTCGGGGTCAGAGAGGACGAGCTCCGTGAGGCGGGTAAGTTGGAGGGAAGGATACCGGGTTCTCTCGAGATAGGAGCATTCGCAGCACTAGGGCAACTCACCTTCTTCGGAACCGTGGGAGTAGTTATTTTCGGATTGGATGAGGTACTGAGCCTGTCTGGAGTCCTGCATGACATAGCCGTGGGAATTGCGCTTCTCCTGATATTCCTCGGAGCGCTGATGCTGATGGGATGGACTTCGCACGTCCTAGCCCGGGTGCAGACGCTTCTCGACAGGCACATAACTACGGAGGACGATGAGAGGTTCATGCCCCGAAGGAACATGTACCTGTGGGGTATCGGTTACAGTGCTGCTTCGGTCGACTGCACTGCGGCAGCGGTTTTTCCCTTCGTGGCATGGCTGGCAGTGGTCGGGGAGGGAGCCCTAGTGATGGGGATGGGGGGTCTGATGATATCGGTCTCCCTCCTGATGATAGGGGTGACCTCCCTGGTCGGGATGGGCAGGGGTGCGCTTATCGACTCCCTCAGGAGGAACTCGTCGATTGTTAAGGCGACTGGTTCGTGGATGATGATGTTCGCTGGGGTCGGACTCTTTGCCTACCTGACTCAACCGGAGATTGTATCTGCAATTCTGGGCTAGTTCCCTTCTATCGGCTGGAGCATGTGTTCTACAACGGGCATGACTGACTCCCATATTCTGTCATGAACTTCTTCGACAGTATGCCTTGTCGGGATCAGCGTTGCGTTGGCCTTCTTGCCTGCATTCTGGAATTCCTGCCTGAGGATCTTCTGGTACTGCAGGAAAGAGGATGTGATGGATGTCGAGAGAGCCAGGTCCATTCCAGCCTCGAAATGATTCAGGGCCTCGAGTCTCTCACCGAACATGATGCGGTTCAGGAGACGCCGCGGTCCTGCGTGTAGGACGATCATAGCATCGGGATCAGGTGTATTGGAGTAGAGCGAGTCAATCCAAACCCCATCGCCGCCTCGGACGTTCTCCCTGATCCTTGGAGTGAGTGTGTAGCGATCTGCGATGACCACGAATCCGGCACCCAGAAGGGGCTCGACCTCGTGCTTGATCTGGTCATGCAAGTCAGTGGCATATAGGAGAGACCGCGTGCGCCAGTTTAGCTGGTGGATGTCCCCTGTTCGTGACTTTACGAGGCTCCCCATCAGGTCGGAACGAGCAAGCCCGATTATGTGTGTGGCGATCCCATTCGCCTTCAGCCTAGCTGTGAGAAGCCGGACATGTAGAGTCCGTCCAACGTGATCGGGGCCCTCGATGACGATCAGCTTGCCCGCGTGACTCACTGCCCATCCCCTCCGGAGTATGTGAGCCAGTCGATGTCCGACTCGCTCAGGTTCTGAGCAAGCCTGTCGGACTGGTCGATGACCTGAATGGATGAAAGATCGATGTGCTCGTCGAAAGTTCCCCTCACCCTGGACTGCACTTCTGCGACCGTTCCCTGTGCATCCAAGCGTACGATTCGCCCCTCATTGGCGAGCCCTGCATAAATCTCAGAGACCTTGCCTTGGAATATCCTGTAAGACTCGAATGGATCAGTGGTCCACCCCATGTCCATCCCAGCCTCGTAGAACTTCAGTTTAGGCCTCCCCTTTGCTATTCGATCGAAGCTGACATCGATAGGGACGTCGAAGTACAGAGTTAGGTCTGGCTCCCTGGCGAATGAGTATGTATCCTCGATAATCTCCCGAGGGACGTCTCGAGACCCGTCCCTCGCCATCGCGGTATACTTGTAACGGTCACAGATCACGATTCCGCCTATCTCTAGGACCGGTTCGATCTGCTGGGCCCACCTGTCAGCGAAGTCCGCAGCGTGAATCATGTGGAATGTAATGGGCAAGAGGCGACGTGAGTTCTTGCCGATCTTCGTGGCCTCCTTCACGATCTTGCTGGAGTTCCACTCGGTATGGAAAACGGGTAGTCCCTTCGCCCTTAGCCAGTGGTAGAGTAGCTTGGCTTGGGTGCTCTTTCCCGAACCGTCCATCCCCTCAACTGCAATCAGGATTCCTTTTTTTGCCAACCAATCACCATCCCCAATATTACGCCTTGGCGCAGTTTCGGGGGTAGGAAGGGACGTATTAGAGTGTGGTTGGGCATTAATTGGCTAATTGTCCCGGGACCGTCAGCCACATTATGCGTAACCGAGCCGTAAAGCGATAGTACGGACAGCAAGGCAAGGACCCACTCTGAGCTAGGTGGGATCACTCTGCCTCTTGGGCCCATGAAAGTACGGTGAACACTATTCCAAAAGCAGAGAAGATCAACCATAACACGAACAGACGTTCCCTGGCCCAGGGCCGATTGTTGATATCCTACAGAATAACGGAGGAGAAATAGGATTGTAATGGTTGCCAGATTGGAATCTCAGTATCTCCTAATGGAGTCGTATGCAAGCATGTTTAGCAAAATCTCTCCGAAATCTCTTGCATAGGCGCATAGTCTTCGAGTCGATTCGGATATCCTATCTTCAAAGAGCAGGGGTGCTGCCTTGCGCTTCCCGGACCAGAGGCCTTCCTCGTGTTTCTCTAGTTCCAGTTGAGCTGCTTTGAGTGAGTTTCGAGCAGCCTCGATCTGATGGGCGTCTCGCTCTCTCAAGTTGATCATTAGGGTCTTAATCGAATCTAGCCATATTGGGAGGACCGATAGGGGCATTTCTTCTAGTGAGAGTTTCGGGGTCGATTCTGCCTCTAATGTTAGTTTTGCCATCTGATTCGCATGATCCATCATCCTCTCCAAGGAGCGGGCTAGGTTTGCATGCTCCACTCCCTGTTTGCGACTAAGGCCTAGTGACTTGGCGATCTGAGATGATGAGAGCATGGACCCGACCTGCCTCTCGAT
>CBFIAW010000023.1:0-14517 GCA_965660655.1 Candidatus Thalassarchaeaceae archaeon
CGGCAAGATCCCAACTGAAGCTGCCTCTCCGGATTTCATAGTCATCCCCTCGAGGCTGGAGGTATCGATCTGAGGTGCATCATTCACGTTGATCACGAAGAATACGACGGAGGTCTGGGAAGACTTTGCGCCGTCATCTGCCCTCACCACGACCTCGGCCACACCGTGGCTGTCCCCGTTGGCCGTGATCGCAGTGATGGTTTGGCCATCGATGGACACATGAATCAGATCCTCGTTACTGTTTGAGACGATGGAAAGAGAGAGACTGGATGCTGGCAGAGAATTCCCATCGTCGTCGGAGTCTGAAAGGAATACTGTCAGAATCGTACTAGAGGAACCGCCTTCGAAGACTGCCTGGGTGGGTATTGGGGACCACCTGGGGGCACCGTTCTCAATCACATTGAACTGGAGCATCCCGGTGTTTACATCCTCGCCGTCGTCGATGGAGATGAAAATCCCCTGTGGAATTGGGTTCCCTTGGGAGTCGTCCTGGATGGCATCAAACAGAACTGTAATCTCAGAAGTGGCTGAGTTCCACCCCTTGAACTCTGGGTCTGTGCTGGTGATCGAGAGCATTGACAGTGGAGTCTCGGCATCCCTCACCAGCCCCATCAGGGATACCGTCTCGGAGGTGTCGATCTTCACGGTGGGAATACCGACGAATCCAGCATCGCTGCTGCTCATTACTCTTGGTAGCGCATTGCTGAGTTCGAAGGCCTCGCTTGTCACGAGCCATTCGCTCTGCTGGCCGGCTGCATCCTCCCACATTACCCTAGTGTCATACTTGCCTGAATCTGCATTTGGCGGGGTCTGGATGGTGTGGACGTACACCGCATTTGCCCCCGAGCCGACGATCTCTGGCTCGGATAACCACGAGGACTCCCATACGTCTGTTCCAGACTGGGAGTACTCCATCTGCGGAGACATCGTGAAGATGTCATCAACCAAGTCGTTAGGGAGGGCGGAACTCTCGAACTGTACCTGGGCGCCTCGCTCGAAAGTTGTGGAACCAGTCGCGGCTGGCTGGGATGCCGTTGGTGGCATGTCATGTGGTGCGACGTCGTCGACATCGTTGTTCGAAGAGTTGCGATCGGACCCCATATCGATGAGCTTGGCCCTGAACGTGGAGACTCCGGATGGGATGACCTCAAGGTCAGAGGTGTCGAAATCCATCTGGAATAGGAAGGAGCCGGCTACCCCGATGGTCCCGATTGACTGTCCACCGAGGTAGACTTCATCCGAGCCGCTGATCAGGTAGACTCCTAGGTCCCCACCCTCGGCGTATGGTTCGACTCCATTGTTGGAAACCCTAGCGGAGATCTGCAGTGTGTCCCCTGGAATGAATCCAGGCATCTGGTTAGTGTTCTCTACTTCGAATTCCAAGATGCCGACGTCGATCAAGGGGCCCATGTCCGGGTCAGTCGCAACCAAGAACTCGTTGTAGGAAGTGTGAGGCCCATCCATCAGGGCAAATACGGGCCAGAAGTTCTCCCATTGCGTGTTACCCCCACCAGCCCTGACTAGGCTCAGGGGGACAACCCATGTGTGAGACTCCAATGCCCCCTGGGTCAGGGTCAACTCTTGGAAACCGGAGTCGTCGTCGTTAAGCAACCACCCTCTCCAGTTGTGGTGGGGGTTGACACCATTGTCATAGGAATCGGCGCCGGTCTTCTCAGTCACTGCGCCGTAGACGAAGACATTCACTGATGCATCGGGTCCGTCGTAGATCGATTCCAGGGTGATGGAAACCTCATCTGTGCTAGAGTTTAGTGACATCGAGATTTCTAGCTGGAAGTCGCTCGTGGATGCATTCATGCAACCGCCATTGGAAAAGTCGCCGTCGTAGAAGTTGGTGCCGCCGGCACCGACCTTGTAGCAGGAGCCGGATTGCTGGTCTGCGAATGAAAATGTAGGATAACCAGTTGATGCCTGCATTATGTGGGTCTGTCGGTTAATCGGGCCATCACTGGGCCATCCGCCGCTGCTGGACTCGAAGAATGACACGAACGTAAACTCCTCGGGATTTGATGTCTTGAGATTGTCTAGAGAGGGGGATGCGCTGTCCATGCAGGGAGGGCACCAATGGGCACCAACATACTCCCCAAAGACGGTGTGCCCTGGACTTGTGGCGTACCATGGGACGGCCTCCTGTTCGAGCTCGATTCTCTGGAAACTACTCTCTTCGGGGGTGTTGATCATTGAGGAAATTGGGGCAGCGACTAGGAGAATGCAGACCCAGATAGAGGGCTGGAGAAGTAGTCTTACGACCGGTACCATCGATTTCTCAGAAGGTATGGTCAGTATAATCATTCGCCTCGCCCTATAGGGCGAAATAATGGTTGGTGTATTGAATGACTTGAAACGTCCCCCATATTCCGCTGGAATGGGGCGAGAGCATCGGCGAATGGGTTGCACTTAGGGAGGATGATGGCAGGGCATACCTTGTCCATAGGGTTCCCGGAGAAGTCAAGGTGAAGGGGCTGGGGAGATTCGATGCTGAGAGGATGCTTGAAGGATTCTCAGTGGGGGACAGGATTACCGTAGGACAGAAGTCACTATCGATAGTTAGCCCCAGACTACCCGAGGCGAGGAGAAACATGTCTCGTAGAGCTCAGGTAATAGGAGCAAAGGATGCGGGTTTCCTAGTTTCATGGATGGGCATCGGTGTGGGGTCCAAGGTGCTCGAGGGCGGTCACGGATCGGGAGGTCTGGCCATGCATCTTGCCAGTGTCCTAGGTAGTTCTGGGACCCTGATATCCGTAGAGAACCGGGTAGAACATGCAGAGGTCGGCGCTTCGAACATGAAGAGGCTAGAACAGGTTCTCCCAGAATTCCCTGAATGGCATCTTATTGAAGGAGACCTGGGGGAAATAGGCGACAGAGTGTCAGGAGTCTGCGACTCCCTCGATGCAGTTATTATCGACATGGCTGAGCCGTGGAAGGTTATCGGAGAGATTGAGCCGCTCATCCGAATAGGGGGGCGAGTTGCTTGCTACTGCCCGACCACTATTCAACTGGAGAAGTCATGGGAGGCAAGCGAGAGCCTAGGCCTCATTGTGGAATGGAGCGGGGAAATGATCGAGCGGAGATGGACCAAAGCCAGCAAGGGGGGGGTCAGGCCGGGAAACCAGCCAATGGGCCATACAGCTTTCATCCTCATTTCGGCCAAGGTGGCAAACGAAGAAGAATGAGTGGGCACTCAAAACCTTTCAAAGGCACAGACCGTCACGTGGCATTGTGAGAGACAGTTCCAACTGGAAGCCGACAGCATACCGCACGCATACCATCGGTCAGGTTGTCGACGGTGGTGAGTCACTGGTGGGTTCAGAGGTCACCGTAGCAGGTTATGCCGAGACTGTAAGGGGCAGGGGTGCGATATGCTTCCTGATGCTCAGAGATGGTACCGGTCGGATCCAGGCTTTCCTGAAGAAGGACAACATGCGCGCGGACCTTTTCGACGCCATCCAGTCCGCCAATAGGGAGTCAACTATCCAAGTCACGGGGACGGTCGCGAAAAAGCGCCCTCCAAAGGTGGCAGAGGGGGAACCGGTGCCGCCTGATGAGTTCGAAGTGAATGTCGAGTCTGGTGCCATTCTAGCAGAGGCTGCCACCCCACTTCCAGTTGGAGTCACGGATGAGGTCAACGTTGGGCTAGACGTGAGGCTAGACAACAGATACTTGGACCTCAGGAGGGCCCATGTTAATGCCATGTTCCAACTCAGGAGCAAGGTCCTACAGTACGGGAGGGGGCACTTGATCTCAGAGGGCTTTCATGAAATCAACTCGCCCAAGATTATCGCCGCGGCCGCTGAAGGTGGGACCAATCTGTTCCCGATGAAGTACTTCGAGACGGACGCATACCTCTCACAGAGCCCCCAACTGTACAAGCAACTCGCGGTGCTGGGAGGTTTGGAGCGGGTTTTCGAGATCGGCCCCGCCTTCCGAGCCGAGAAGCACGATACCTACAGACACCTGAATGAGTTCGTCTCATTCGACATAGAAGGAGCATGGATGGACGACGAAGACGTCATGGGGGTGCAGGAAAGGATGATCCACCATATCTGGAGTCAGATCTCGCAAAACGACATGTCACTAATAGGCGTCGTTAACGAGTACAGAGAAACGCAGGGTAAGGATCCGGTCAAAGTTGAGGCTCCGGTGTTGCCATTCCCTCGAATCCCATACTGCGAGGCAATCGAGATTGTCAAGTCCGGAGGGGGTGAGATCCAGTGGGGTGACGACATAGAGAGTCACCATTGTGACATCATAGCCGCCCAGCACCCAGGGTTCCACTTCATCCCGCGGTGGCCCATGTCGATGAAACCATTCTACATTCACCACAAAGAAGGCGAAGAGGGGTCCGATGGGGGGCAGCTAAGTCGTGGTTTCGATCTTAACTTCGGTCGGGACGAAATGACCAGCGGAGGGGCAAGGGAGCACCGAGTTGAGGTCTTGGAGCAGAATCTTAGGGATGTCAACCTAGATCCTGCTGATTTCACATTCTACACGGATGGTTTCCGCTATGGAGCCCCCCCTCATGCAGGGTGGGGGCTGGGAGTCGCGAGGTTGCTGATGGTGCTGACTGGTGCTGGCAATGTGCGGGAAGTTGTCCTTTTCCCCCGCGATAGAAGCCGAGTGACCCCCTAGTCTTCAGAATGATTAGCAGCATTTATTCATGAACACGCCTATGGCCCAATGATGGAGCGTACGTCTGGACAGGTAGTCGTCGAGACCTTGGGTGGGCAAGACCTGAATCTCGACGGTTCCGTTATCAATCTCGCAATTGTAGGAAGTAGCAGGTTCTACGACTTCGAAATATTCGAGTCGGTATTGGAAGAATGGATTTCTGAGAACACTTACCCAGACCTCATCATCGTGGGCGGGGCTAGTGGTGTGGACTACATGGCCGAGCGCTGGACTGACAACAATCTCATACCGATAGCGATCTTCTCCGAAGAGTGGGGTGACCCACTAAGGAGCTTGGTCGACAGGAACAGGGGCGAGGCCCCCAACACCCTCACTGAGAAGATCCTCTCTGCTGCCACTCATATCCTAGCAATGCCATCACCTACGAGCAAATGGACCAGAATAGTAATCGAGAGAGCGGAATCCATGGGCATTCCGACCAATGTCGTCGAAGTCGAATAGCCATTATCCGGAATACCGGCCATATGGCGTCAATAGAAACTGGCCCACTATGGATAATGACGTAGTCTTCATAGGGAGGTCCATCAGTCCGAATTTATGGACTTCAACCCCCCATCTAGCCCTCCTGGTGAACCCTCGAGTCTCAGTAATTTGCATATTGCCGTAATAGTTGGACTCGTTGCATTTGTCCTTTACTGGCTCTCCTAACCGATAGGCTACGGGCAACCATTTCCTGGGAACTGGCGTTTTAGTAGCAAGTCAGTTAAAATGGCTTAGTGAGATAGTATTGAATAGAAAAAAGAATTCAGTAATATAGTGGAGTCCTACATTTGTTATGGCTCATTCATACTCTTGGCATTAATTATCGCCCTTAGGAAGGGGTGGCTGGGAGCAGCCCTCGCGCTACTTTTCTGGGGATAATAAGGCAGTGTGATGAGTCTCCACTTCGGTTAAACTGGAGAAACCCCAATAATGTCCAAGCAGTATCTAGTGAGGGTAACCATAAGCGCCAATAAGAAGGGATAAGCCAGAAACTGCTGGGGAATTGCTTTGATCGCCGTTCTAGCTCCTATCCAGGCGGAGGCAAAAACAAGTAACATGGTAAACAGCATCCATGGTTCCACTGCCGACCATAACTCCTTACCGGAGTTGTCGATTACTAAGTGAGAGAGAATGCTAGCTGGAACCAGCCAAGTCTCGATGACGTAAGATGTCCCAGCTGCATAGTGAACCTTCCAAGTGAATAGTGAGCGGTGGAATGTGACAAACAACATCCCACCTCCAATGCCTAGGAGACCGGATGCTGCCCCCCCGCCCAGACACAGAATCCTGTACCTAGTAATTACTTCAGGTTCAATCTCTCTAGGTTCGATAGCCTCGGCCCCAGAACCGTTGGACTCTCCGGCCAACTGCTTGACAGTGCGCACAATCACCCAAAGAAGCAGCGACGCGGAAGCGATTTTGATTGTGAAGTCACCCACGTACTCAATCAAGTAGGCTCCGATTATCGCACCACCGACAGCACCGATGATGGCAGGTGCAATTGCAAACTTGCCTATTTCCATTACGGCATAACCCCCCTTGGAGTGCGCAGTCCGACTCCCAACAGATACCATCAAAACGAGGATTAGAGAGCTGATAAGTGACGGGCGCATTTCCCACTCCAAGACGTAAAGGAAAATCGGAACGAAAAGGACCCCACCCCCCAGACCTAGGGGTGCGAAGAAGAAAGCCGTGCAAAGTATCAGCAAGATAGCGATAATAGTTGCGGGTTCCATCTCCATCATCCCTAGGGCATGTAATTAGCCTCAAAAGCTGGCGAACCACTGATGAAGCATGGGCGCAACCCCATACCATCCCTATCTAAAGATTGACATATATTACGGCGAGGGCCCCCTCAATAGGTACCCTAGATGGTGCCAGTAGAATTCCAATTGAGGGTGTTTAGTTTGCAAAATAAAGAATCTGTGTTTCAACTTGGGTTGAACACTTTCGGCGATGTGACAAGAGCTGCAGATGGTCAATTTGAGGAGCATCATGTAGTCTTGAGGAACGTCGTCGAGGAGGCGGTTCTGGCCGATAAATTAGGCTTGGATTTCTTTGGAGTTGGGGAGCACCACCGAGATGACTTTGCTGTCACCGCACCAGAGGTTGTTCTGGGAGCAATTGCCAGTAGAACTGAGAGAATTCGTCTTGGTACGGCCGTTACAGTATTGAATTCCGACGACCCAATTAGGGTTTACGAGAGATTTGCAACTCTAGACGCACTCTCCAATGGGCGCGCTGAAGTGATTCTCGGTCGTGGCTCATTTACCGAGTCATTTCCTCTTTTTGGACATAGGATGGAAGATTATGAAAAGCTCTTCGAAGAGAAGTTGGAAATTTTCTCTTTACTAAGAAACGAAGATGAATTCGATTGGGAGGGGACGATTCGTACACCTTTGCACAAGCAAAGAGTGTACCCGGCCACAGAACGTGGAAGCTTGCGTTCTTGGATAGGAGTTGGGGGAAGTCCCGAATCAGTAGTCCGTGCGGCGAGACACGGGATCCCTCTGTGTCTTGCTATCATAGGGGGTCAACCGTCTCGCTTCACGTCTTTCGTTGATCTATACCACAAAGCACTAGCCCAGTTTGGACAGCCTAATCTCCCCATTTCTGTACACAGTCCTGGGCATATTGCTGAGACTGACGAGCAGGCTAAAGCAGAGATTTGGCCTCATTATCGAGAGATGTTTGGAAGAATTGGCCGAGAGCGTGGTTGGCCGCCGGTAACTTACGAACAGTTTGAGTTTGGAGTTGGTCCGGAAGGCTCGATGTACGTAGGATCGCCTGAGACCGTGGCGGAGAAGATTATTCGAAACTCAAAATTGCTTCAGACTTCTAGATTTGATTTGAAGTATAGCAATGGTGGAATGCCACATGAGCAGCTGATGAGTTCGATTGAGTTGTATGCTACGAGAGTGGCCCCGATAGTAAGAGAGTCGGTAACGGATTTCACCCCTATCCCTTGATACAGCCCCCCAAATGATGCGCCTTGTAATGGTGGGGCAAGTGAATGCTCGCGTGATTAGGAGTGAGAATCGAGGGTAATGCCCTGAGTGGCGGGTGCGCGACAAACCAACCTTGGTACCCGTAGGCATCCACTTACCTATGGATGTAGTAAATAGGAGTGATCCGATAGGTACCCTATTGTGCCGCCTTCTCTAACGATACCCCATGTCGGGATGCCTTGATGACTTTCCCCGAGGGCTAGAGCCAAACCTCTCGTGCTTATCGGATTCCCTGTCTGCCGGGCCTGCATCGGGCATACTGATACTCGCCATCGGGATTCCGCTGATAGGAGTAATCAAGGCATACCTAAGGAAGCTGCTGGACAACGTTGACCTTGATGAGGGGCTCGAGAATTTCCTATACAGGATTGCTGGAGTTGGCCTCTGGGCTCTCGTAATCCTGACCGCTGCGGACGAGTTCGGCATAAACGTGACAGGCTTGGTGGTAGGCCTAGGATTCGTTGGACTCGCTGTTGCCTTTGCGGCTCAGGATACAGTGGAGAACGTGATCGCAGGGGTCTTCATCATCATTGACAGGCCTTTCAGGGAGGGCGAGAGGATATTGTTGCCAAAGAGTTTGGGTGGGACATACTCCAGGTGGGGTGACGTTACATACATCGGACTCAGGACAACTAGGGTTAGGTCAACGGACGGAGTTCTACTAACCATCCCAAATAAGCTGTTGACGAAGGACGCAGTTGCAAACTTCAGTCACAGTTCCGATATGGAGCTCAGGGTCAGAATTAGGCTAGGCCTTACTGCCACCTGGTCGAACGTCACCAAGGCAGAGGAGATAGTGAACGATATCTCCCAGAACCACCCCGACATCGTGAGCAAACCAAAGCCCCCAGAGGTAGTGCTGAGGGGGTTCGGTGATCAGGAAGTAGTGATGGAGATACGCTACTACGTAGACAATGCGCGCAAGATGAGACCCTCCAAGTCGTTCTTCGTCACGGAGATACTCAGAAGGTTTGAGGAGGGGGGCGTGAGCCTCGCATTCCCAGTCAGAGTTAACATGAACAGCGAGGTAAACCTAGATGACCTTGGATTCTAGATTGTTGCGCCTATGGCATAATCCGTAATATTCGGCAGGGAGTGTGATGCCTCACTCAGAGAAAACTCTGGGCTATTCCGGCTTGAAGCGCTCCACGGCAGCGAACCCAGCGAAGAATCCCAGGCCGAAGGTCCCCATCTCTGATATTGATACCAGGATTGACTGGCTCTGGGCAGTGGCATCGATGCCGATGTCGACCATCCCCAATGTGATCCTCTCCCAGTCGACGGCGACTATCCCTCTCGACTCGAGCCACTTCAACAGGGCGAATTCGATCAGGATGAACCACTTCAGCAAATTGGTCGCCATTTTGAAGACAAGGCCAGTGACCACCCCTACGATGAACCCTTGGAAGGCAGCAACACCCACTTCGCCGAGGAAGCCGTCCCATAGGTCCGAGGCCGCAGACACGCTCCTCGAGCTAGGCATTGCGTTATAGGCCCCACTATGGCAAAGGTAACCAAACCGTTCAAGTCCGACGCACCCTCGAGGAGTCGTGTATGGTGAATTTATCCTCATTGTGTTTCACCGAATTTCTTGGTCACCATTAACGCCGATATGAGAAATAATTCGGAATGGTTATACGGATTAGCATCAGTGTGTGGCCATGCCAATAGCAAGGTACTGGGTCGTCAAGACTGGCGGCAATGATGTTACAGAAGAAATGGTGAAAGTCTGGAAGGAGAACTTTCTAGAATACGCAATGGAGAACGGATGCCTTAGAGGGGCTTTGGTTGCCGATGGAGAGAGAATCATTGCGGGGACGATTTGGCCCGACATGGAGACTATGGACGCAGTCATAGAGAGCGATCATTATTCCAAAATCGGAGAGGCCGTGAGCGCCTCCTGGGGGGCCGGTGGAATCAACCTCCCAGAAGACATCGAATTAGTCTGCAACGGGGATGTCCTCGAGATGATGGTCCCCGGTGGAATCTGAGTATGGGATATGCAGTAATGACAATTTGGAAGCACCCCGAGAAGCATGACTGGAAGGAGGCGCAGGTATCTCTGGATGCAGCAGAAGCACCCGACGGGTCAACTGTAACTTGGTTTGAAATCGATGAGTTCACCCAAGGGTCTCTTTTTGTCCTCCCTAGTAGAGAGGATTACGAGGCCGTAATAGAGGGCCTCAATGAAATGAGGAATGAAGCCATCAAAGAAGGATCGGTGATGGAGGTCGAGGCAATAGGGCCAGTAAAGGCCTCCAGAGATTTCTGATCCTTCGCTAGGCAACCAAGCCAGTAATAACTTCGTCACTTAACGGCATTCCGTGGAGTTCTACGCTGGGGCATTCATGGTTTGCATCGGCGTCTACCTTTTCTGGGAACCAAGCTATGGGAGAAAACCGACCCAGCCATCGGGATCGGCGCCTTCTAAATCAAAGGGCTCCGGTGTACTGGGACAAACAGTACGTCAGGCCGCACGGATGACGATTAGGCCAACCTTCCTCCCCACCAGAGGGCTTCGAATATACAGGGCCTTCGCATTTGTTGGAGCTCTTATTGGTTTCGTGGCCTCTAAATTGGTAATTTCTATTCCTTACATTTCTAACGAAATCTCACCGAGTGTGATTCTGTGGGCATGTGTGGCAATTGGCTCATTCCTTGGTTACATATTGCCTCGAGTTGCTGAGAACTACATAGTGGTCCTAGGCCCGCCAGTCACAGTAGTATTAACCTACGAATATCTATTGTACGAGAGAGATATCGATTTGCTAGAATTAGTTGTGGAACTCCCCCTTATTCCAGAAATCTCCCACTCCCTTCTTTCCGGTTTCTTTCTGGTCTCGACAACTTTCCTTACTTTGACCTTCAGGATGTACTTGAGGCAAGCCCTTCCAATCCTCATGTCTGGGTTATTGTCGGGGGGACTGATTGGCAATGGGGCCTCCATAATCCAGTCGGAGACATTTCCGTTATCTTCGGCAGAAATTGAATTTCATTTCTCAGCCATAGTCGCAATCTGCAGCATCGCTTCCCAGGTTTACGCCAGATATTATCGCATGGAGAGAGGCATCAAGAAACAGAAGGCAGAAGACCGAGAAAGGAGACTAATCAAGAGGTCAGGGGACATTGTGATGCTGAGATGCCCTTCTTGCAACAAAGAGGCCCAGCACGTAGTTGTGACTAGGAAAGTGACAGATAGGGGAGTCGAGTTGATGGTAAATTGTAGGTGGTTGAATCAATTTGACGAAGTGTGCAATTTCCACCACACAGTGATTGAGTCTACAGGCTGAATGGACGGGTTCGCAATGCCGTTCAGAATACTCCGGAGTTCTGCTGCATCCTAGCATACCATCCCGACACGACGTTGTGGCTCTCTACAATGTCGAACCCATTCAGGTCCTGCATCGATCGGAGGATCCCGAAGTTGGCGAAATCTGCACCGTTCGGCTCTTTGTCCCCAAAGAAGTCGCCCCGTATCCCCTCTGACATGAGGTCCAGTTGGTGCTTGAGGTTCTCGCGTGGAGGGAGTTCAAACATCTTCGCTCTGCTCTTCCCCACCATGCGCATGATAAATCCCCCAAGCCACTTGTTAATCAAGCGGCTTCCGAACGAGAAATTGTCGACCCTGGTGACATAGTCGAGAGCCTGGATAGAGGTCCTGTACGAGGTGTATATCACCGCCACGATTGACTTCCCTAGGACGTTGTTTGAGAAATCCATCCACTTGTCCTGCTCCGGATCATCCCCCATTCGCGGGAATGCCCCGGTGCCATTCGAGTCGATGTAGTGTAGGATGTAATTCGAGTCGTTCACCTGAGTCCCATCGGCATCGACGAATACGGGCACCTTCCCCCATTCGGACCACTTCAGTTGCGTCTTGAAAGTGGGATCGACCTCGACCTTGGAGTACTCTATCCCCCTGGATCCAAGTAGTGCCTTAACCTTGAAGCAGAACGGGCAGGTCTCGAAGCAATACATCGTCGGGAGACCGTCAACAACCCTCTCCGGGACCAGTTCATCCTGCACACCAGAGGGTGCCTCCTTCGCTTCGGAGTCGCTTGTCATGGAGATTCGCGAATACGGGAGTTTGTGAAACCATCGAAACGGCACTATCAAATTGCCTCACGCTGATGCGTCGGGGAGTTCTAGCCGCTGCCGCCATCATGGGGAAGCAGTTTCCATTAGGGTCGTTTTTGGGCCCCTAAGGGACGCTCCGGTTTTCTCGGTCGGAGCACCTCTTAGGGGTTATGTTCGGGTAATCCCGATCAATCTCTAAGACTTGGTATTCTAAGTCTAGAAGTCGCTTGCGCGTACGGTCTTTCGGCCGTTTGCCTGGGCTCTGGACACTGCGTCAGACACAGCGGACTCTGCTAGAGCGTTCATTGCGCCCATTGCGTCTCCACCGGTGTTGCAGCCGTGTGCCTTGAAGGCCTCCTTGACCCTGCTAGCTACGACCATGCCCGAATCTGAGCTTCCGCTTCCGATATCGTGCGAACGGATCGTCTTTCGGCCGTTAGAGCCGCATCGAGCCACCGCTGATGCAACTGCAGCCTCTACTGCTGCGTTCAGAGCGCCTGTGGCGTCTCCAGCGGTGTTGCACCCGCCAGCCTTTATTGCTTCCTTCATCTTGCTGTTGTAAACCATTGACATAGCGAGCCGGGCGAGCCAAAGCCCTATTTTGAAGGTTGGGGATGGGTTTCCTTGCTGTTGATGGCTGATTTGAGGCGATTTGACCGAAAATTAAGGGTATCAATGGCCCCTCCGAAGTTCAGTAACATGGGCAAACCGAAGTTCGCATATTTGCTCCTCAGGGAGCACCCGTACGGGAGGGAGATGCTGGGGCAAATCCTCTCCGAGGGGTTCGTCCCCGATGTCATTATCGAGGAGGACTCGGGCGTCGCGGATGAGGAGAGGGATAAGTTCCTCAAGAGGGTGGAGGGCAATCCAATAGCCCGCACGATTGAGGAGCAAGCCGTTGAGCACGGCATAGATGTCGTCTCCGTCCCAGTGCACAAGTCTCCTGAGGTCATGCCCCACTTGGAGGGTAGGGATCTCGACCTAATCGTCTTCGGCGGGACTAGGATCATCAGGGGGGAGATACTCGACTTCCCATCCGACGGCGTGATTAACTCCCATCCAGGGCTGCTTCCCGAATGCCGTGGTTCGGCTTCCCCAGCATGGTCGGTATACCATGACATCCCCCTCGGATCATCTACCCACTTCTGCGACAACGGGGTAGACACCGGTGACCTATTGATGAGGAGAGAAATCCCTGTGACGAGGGGGTCGACATACGAGGACCTCTGTTACCAGACCCTAGTACTCGCCGGCGTCCTAATGAAGGAGGCTTTGATGGCATACGAGGACGGGAAATGGAGCGAAATCAGGAGACCACAGGGGCAAGGGGGCCACCCCACCTTCCGAAATGCTCCAGAAGAAGTCCTGGAAGTCGTCCGGCAGAAACTTAGGGACCAGACTTATGCACACTACTCTGACTAGGTGATTAGATGGGAAGCGAACTTGCAGGATCAGATTTTCCTTTCGCCGAGGGAATCCTCGAGGGGAAGACGGCTCTGGTTTGCGGAGCCTCGAAGGGGATCGGGCGCTCTTGCGCACTGATGTTGGCTCGCGCTGGCGCTAGGGTCATAGCCTGCGCGAGAACTGCTGCGGATCTAGATTCGTTGATTGGGCAGATGCATGGGGATGGACACCGCGCCGTTGAGTTGGACCTGGAAGACATAGATGCAGTTGTGGAAGCGGTTTCTGATTTGGGCATCGTACACATCCTTGTGAACAACTCGGGAGGCCCCCCAGGGGGGCCGCTTCTGGAGAACGATCTTGCAGACTTCGAGGGGCCGTTCCGAAGGCACCTCCATGCAGCTCATACGATCACCAAGGCGCTAGTTCCGTCAATGGAGTCAGAGGGGACCGGTCGAATAGTGAACATCATTTCCACTTCAGTAAGGGAGCCAATAGACAACATCGGCCTCTCCAACACCCTGAGGGGTGCGATGGCGTCATGGTCCAAGTCCCTCTCACGAGAACTCCCCCCTTGCATCACAATCAACAACATCCTCCCCGGGTTCACCGATACCGATAGGCTGGGGTCATTGGCAGAATCGATCTCCCAACGCACTGGCAAGCCAGTGGATGACGTGCAGGAAGAGTGGATGAGCGGTGTGCCGATCCAGCGCCTAATCGATCCAATGGAAACCGCTGTCGCAGTGACATGGCTCTGCCTGCCCAGCAGCAGTGGAGTTCGCGGAATCAGCCTAGCGGTTGATGGTGGACGAATGCGCTCGATTTGAGGGATCCGATGGAGTTCGATATTTTCTTCTCGATTTCCCAGACTCCGGACACGGCCGGATTCAAACCATCAGAGAGCGAGATGTTCTCGAACTTCTTCGACCAAGTCGTTCTTGCCGACGACCTTGGATTCGACGTGGGCTGGGTGGCACAAGCCCACCTGTCAACGGAAGTCCAGAAGGGAAACCGCAACCCAGTGGTCCCACACTACCCCGGAGAGGTCGGGCTGTGCACTGACTTCTTCCAAGTGGCCCGTGAAATGTTTGTGAGGACTAAGAGGATCGAAGTCGGCAGTGCAGTGATGTCCATCCTGGCATCTGGCGGCCCGATAGCACAGGCAGAGAGGGTCGGTTCTTTCCTGGCACTCCATGGCATCGACCCCGAAGAGGGCAGGAAGCTCCACATCGGATTCTCCGCCGGTCGCTTCGAGTTCATGGCCAGACCGTATGGGATAGTCCCCCGCGATGGCATCGAGGAGGCAGCATGGCCGGCTCTTAGGGGTCAGATCTTCTCC
>CBFIAW010000024.1:0-3461 GCA_965660655.1 Candidatus Thalassarchaeaceae archaeon
ACAGGTGCCAATGGACTTAGGAGAATCGTGAAGAAGGGCGTGATTCCATGTGCTCTCGTCCAGAAGTATGTGAACAAGTGGGTCAGTACCGGACTAGATTTGTTCGGAACAGATGACTCAGCCAGCGCACAGTGGGCTTACGTCTATGGAATCAAGGGGCGCTACGATGAGAGGGAGGCAGCGGGGGCAGCAGACAGAGAGCACCTGAACGAGGCCAGCAGGGACCTCTACTTCCAAGAACTAAGTGAGGAGATGGATCGAATCAGCAAGGCACGCAAGGAGGGAGAACCAGAACTCTACATCCCATCCGACAAGTTCCGAAGAGGCATAGGAAAGTACGCGGGCAAGAACTTCACAGTAGAGGGTGAGCCCTTTGAAGGAAGTGACCAAGAATGGGAGGAATACCTAATCACAGTCCTTCCAACGGATGAAGACGAGGAAAGACTGGTTAACGACTACATGAAGAAGGAGTGGATCCAGTACAGGGAATGGAAGGGTAACTGACCCGGGGGTTACCGAATGCAACACGTCGCACTCACATTGTTCGACAAGGATCTTTGTCGGCCATTCTTCGATAATGTAACTGAGCTATTCCATGCTCATCACCACTCCAAGGAGCAGGATCCGAGCGGATACGAGAGTCTCTTGTACAGGGTTTATCGTCCATACACTCCAGAGATGCTTGACACAATTGATCGGTGGATGGGTCTCGGAGAGAGGACATGGAGGGCGGAGACACAAAGGGAGGTTCTTCTATCCCTGTACGCTATCCGCTATCCGGACACACTGCTAATTGAGAGTCTCACTGACAATGCTAGATCCGACATCCGTAGACTCTCCGCATACCTACACTTCACACATCACACATACTCAATTTGGGACGAGGACACAAGGAAGGGGCTGGGAAGACTAGGGATTGACCTACCAAAGATGGAGGAGGCTGATCCATTCGTTTACGGGGCATACATTTCTTCAATCGAGCTTCTGAAGGACGTCGCCCCTTTCACCTGCTTCCTAGAGCACGACGTCCCTCGGCAGAGGCTGTTCCAGTCTGCTCTGGCCGCATATGGCCGCGAAGGTTAGCACTGCTTATTTCCCGACAGACTATCCGGCACTCATGACGATTCGCAGAGTGGCAGTAATAGGTGCTGGCACCATGGGTTCAGGAATAGCCCAAGTTAGTGCTCAGACTGGATGGGATACTCGGCTTTTTGACGCCTTTCCTGATTCACTGGAGAATGGCATGGAGAAAATTAACGAATTCTGGGACAAAGGAATCTCCAAGGGGAAGACTAGCCCCCAGCAGAAGGAGATTTGGTCAGCCAACCTTAGAGCCACCAGTGAAATGTCAGACGCGGTGGAAGATTCGGATATTGTAATAGAAGCGGTTCCGGAGAGGATGGAGCTCAAAAGATCGATTTTCAACGAATTAGAGGGTCTAGCACCTTCGAGCGCGATACTTGCAACTAATACATCTGGACTCCCAATCTCGGAGATTGCGTCGCATACAGGTTGTCCAGAGAGGGTGATAGGGATGCATTTCTTTAACCCGGTTCCATTGATGCAGCTTCTGGAAATCGTTCGCCATGAATTGGTAGACGAAAGTACAGTCTCTACGGCCAGGGAAGTTGGAGAGGCCATGGGTAAGACGACAATTGTCGTACGAGATATACCCGGATTCGCTACCAGCAGATTGGGAGTGGTCCTAGGCAATGAGGCAATCAGGATGTTGGCCGAGGGCGTGGCTTCGGCAAGTGACATTGACACCGCAATGCGCTTGGGCTATCGACACCCGATGGGACCGTTAGAGTTGTCAGATCTTGTGGGCCTGGACGTTAGAAGGGACATATTGAACAGTCTTGCAGATGCTTTTGATGATGAGTCTTACAGGCCTCACCCACTTCTGAGTGAGTTGGTGGATTCGGGATATCTAGGAAAGAAGACGGGCAGGGGCATCTACGATTGGACTTCGGGTGAGAAAGTAGAGAGGGAGTGAATTCACTCCATTTCTGACTACCATGTTCCATTGAAGTAGCATTGCCCAGAGCAGGTATCGGTAACCGTTCCACTGAGAAGATAGCCTGTGGCTAAGTCAATTGCAGGTGCGAAGCCCAGAACCTGGTTATGCGCAAGAGAGTGGTAAGCCATCGGACCCTGAATGTTTCCCGGGGGAACTTCAGGGAAGTTCCCGTCAAAGTACACAATTGCTGAGCCTGATATTGGAGCCTGGGCCACATCAAGATTGTGAGGGTGATATGTTGAATTTGCTAGAACTGGGATCCCCGAAGTTCTTGATGCCCTATCCGCGGAGAGAGTCGTTACCTGAGCGTCATTGATAGACACCAAGTAGAGAATCTCGAATGGGTGGAGCTCTCCCTCCAAACCCCCATCCCTGAAGGGAAGGTATGTCTCTGGTTCAGTTGCGTCCCACATTGACTGCATCAATGCCAATAGAATTGAGCGATCCATTGTCGATTCGTATGCCAGAGGTGATGCGAATAGCTCCTCGAACTGGGTGTACTGAGTTGATCTTTCGGCGATGAATCCGAAAGATGATCCTGCCACCCAAAGCACGCCGCGATCTATTTCCGGGATTAGTGATAGCATGGAAGGACCCCTAATGCCGCCCAATGAAACTCCCATGTAATCGATATCGGAAGTGTCTACAAGATTGATGCCATTGTGAAAGAATTCAGACAATTCAGAGCATGCTCCCTTGATCGTTTTGATCATAGCTAGATGGTTTATCACAGACTGCTGAAGCCTTTCGGACTGGTGTTGAAGATAGTTCACATTCATCAATCCAAAGGTAACTGCATCAAAATCTCCATCCGAACTCCAGCCCTTGAAGTCTGTTCCTATTGTGGCCACTCCCGAATGATTTGCCCATCCCCTAAATCCTGAAACCATTCCCTCTCCATCGCCCAAAAATCCATGTCCAAGGACTACTAGTGGGGCGGGTTGTGAATTCTCCGCTGCTGACATCGGAATTGTGAGAGTGAAAACAACTTCGCTGAGGAAGTTGAATTTTGGCTTCCCATCTCCGTCTCGCGTCATTGGAGTTGGGGGATAAGTGGATTCCAGATAGTGAGGGGTCGTGATGGTTCCGCTGATTCTTCTGAGTGTGGAGTTATCGTTGCCATAGTTCTCATCGACGGAAGTAACGTTGCAACCTATTCCATCATCGCCCAGACGTTGAATTGCATCGTTTCGCATAGAAATTAGATTCTCCGTCAGTGATTGACTCGATGCTGTGTGGAACCACCATGCTGATTGGAGTGAAGCCCTTTCGAAGCCAACTTCTGAAAGCGCGGAAAACATAGTCTCGTAACCTAGACGAGCGTTCTCAATTTGGTCTGAATCAGTGGAGATTTCTTCTCTGAGTGCCATGAAAGCGTCAAATGGTTCCACTTCTGCCCCATCCGAATCAATCAAACCTCTGAAAGCAACAGCATACTGTG
>CBFIAW010000024.1:3471-14476 GCA_965660655.1 Candidatus Thalassarchaeaceae archaeon
ATGTGGACCAGAGTTGACTCGCCCTCCTGAGTCCTTGAAGAGATCTCAACCCAGTGTTCGACAATTTCGCCGGAATCCATGTTTAGTAAGACGCTCCCATGTCCATTTGCTATTGAGGGTGCAATGTTGTCCTGAGATGCCAGGTTGGAGATGTTTGGAAGACTACTGAAGGTGGTAAAAATCTGAGATGAGGGAGAGTGCCCGTCCCTGGAATTGATCATGTGAAATTCGTTGGAAGCAGCTGATGCAGAATCCGGAATGGCCTCTCCCGGGATATTTACTCTGAATCCGGTCAATGATGTCGAATCACTCGAAAGAAATGCAGAGGATGGGAAGGGGAGCAGGCAATGGTCTGGGTTTGTATTATCGCAGAAGTTGTTTCCCGAGATGGAAATTTCCTCGTCCTCGATGACCTCGTCCTCGCCAATAGAATCAGTAATTTCGCAAGATGAGTCGTCTTGGCAATCTTCAATTTCTGAAATCTCTGATACTTCGTCACTTAGGCATCCGGGCAGTATCAAAGAGGCCACTATTAATGCTGCGATAGTTCTTTTCGAGATTCGGTTCACAATATTACGAACAGAGGACTGGTTATGAATTGAATCTAAGATGTGAGGATTTGATGGAAGTGATGAACTCCGGCCTCTTTAGTTGGAGAGTACCGACCCCGATCGTAAGTTTGAGAGGAAACTCCCCTCTGTGTTGCCTCGACAATTTCCTGATCTTCCGATTCGACCTTGTCCAAGTCGCCACCGGCCCCCTTGCCGAGCAGCCTCTTGTCCCAGACAAAACCGTGATAGATTATCCTAGTTTGATCAACTGACAAAGGGACTACCAAGTTGACAGAAAGACCCCATGGATAGAAGTTTAACATCAGTCCGGGGAATATCCAATAGTAGTATGCAGCTACACTGAGTCCAAAATCAGGAGATTTTTCTGGGATGTCAAATGTAGACTCACCCTCGCGGGCAATTCCAATTTGGAGAACTCCGCCCTCAAAAAGTTCCGTCTGATAATTATCGTAGTCCAATGCTCTATTGAGATCCTTGTGAACAAATGGTATGTGAAAACCCTCCAGATAGTTGTCAACATATAGTGCCCAGTTTGCTTTGACTTCGTAACTCCGGTTTCGAGTAGGATCGTACTCAAATGTCTCTATTGGCATCCAACCAACTCTTTTTTCCATCTCATCTAGGCATGAATTCAGATTTGAAGGCTCGACTCCCGTGAATATGAGCCCCTTCCAACTGAGAGTTGGGAAATTCCTCAAGTCATCTAGTTCACTGGGAAAATCTTCTACTTCATCGAATTCTGGCATTGACCTCAACGCCCCATCAAGATCGAAGGTTCGACCGTGGTAGGGGCACTGGATGGAATTCTTAGAACAGGTTCCGCCGACGATTAGCATCCCCCGATGGGTACAGACATTCGAAAGGCATCTAATTTCTCCATCCATCGTCATTATCATCGGCTCGTCAATTAAGTCCCCCATATGGCTCAATTCAATTGTGGAGTAATTGGCGAGTTGACTTTTATGTGCTGCGAAATGCCATAATTTCCTAAATCCGAGTTTCAGTTCTGCGAATCTGTCGGAATCGACATAGTATGAAGATGGAAGGGTTCGAGCCTTCGTGATGTCTGAATCAATGAGGTTGGACAAGGTTAGCGCCAATCACCCCTAGGCGCAATCCGATGTAGCCATTTCGACGTTTGACATGTATTCTGCGAAGCTCTGAACTCGCGCTTTGTTGACTCCGAGGTCGGAAACTCCTAGACGTGATGTTGAGTATACATGGAGCACTGTTTCGCCATCCTCGCAGAATCCTCTGACTACGAAATCATCTGGAAATCTAAACATGAGTGTTCGGAAAACAGAGTGTGTTTGTTCGGACCAGTCGCCAATTATACTAGTCCCAGACTGGGAGTCAATCCATGTTCTTACCTCGTCCATTACATCTTCTAGACTGGAATTGAGTCTCAATTCAGTGAGGTTTCCACTCCTGTAAGTGTTGGGACCTATCATTGAGCAATTTAGCGAATCATTGGAGCACTTTTCAGGAAAGGAATCGGGTTCGATTACCTCATCCGGTGCAGCAATTTTAATGGAAATAATGGAGACCAGATATATCGATACAAGACCCAATGCCAACAATGGTAGTCTGCTTTGCTTGGTCACGAGTCCCCCTCGGCGACAATAACTCTAGATGCTCTAAGGATACGGTCATGCATCCTGTAACCGCTCTCTATTACCTCTATGACGCTACCCGGTTCCTCTCCTTCCGGGCAGGGGACTGTTGCTATTGCCTCCATGCAGGTAGGATCGAATTTCTTACCTAGAGTTTCAATCTGGGATATTCCCTCGGCTTCTAGGGATGACTTGATCCCATCCAGGGTTAGTTTTACGCCATCGATTACTGACTCTAATCCATCTTCTCCCTCTGAAGCATCGACTGCCTTGGATAAGTGATCGATGGTTGGAATAAGTCGCCTTGCGAGAGAAGCACCGCCATACTTCAGGGCTTCTGACCTATCTCTGGCTGCCCTCTGAATGACGTTTGCAGTCTCAGCCTTAGCATACTGAATCTCCTTTTCTAGTTCAGAAACTCTTGATTCGAGATCAGGTTCCTCTGGAACAGAAATCTCTTTTTCTTCGTCCGGCATCTCTTCCTTCACGTCAATGGGCTGGAATGGCCCCTCAAGAATCCAATGGTCGATGCTAGTCCGAGTAGAAGTATTCTCCAGATGACTTCTGTTCGCGGTCCTTCCTACTCGAGGGTTTGTTTATCCTTGGTCTATGAGACTCTACGTCCCTCCGGAAGGTAACATCGGCATCGGAAAGGAACAGGTTCATCCCCTTTCGGAGAGAGAGGGGCCCCACTGCCTGGCCATGGTTGCCCCCCTCACCCTGGAAAACAAGTATCGAATCGCTGACGATATCTAGGAAATATGTGTCGTGATCGATCACCATTGCTGCCTTCTCATTGCTTTCCATTGTTCTTCTTATTGCCTTTGCTGCCTCCATTCGAGCATTTGCGTCGAGATGTGCGCTTGGTTCGTCAAATAAGTACAAATCTGCCTCCTTGCCTAGGCAGATCGCTATACTAACAGCTTGAAGTTCCCCTCCAGAAAGTTTCGTAGCATGCAAATCCAGCATCTTGTCAACTTGGAGTGCACGGGTGACTTGAGTGTGGAACTCACCCCCACGCCATTTACTTCCTAGTTCTGAATCAAGCCATTCTTGCACTGTCCCTTCGAAATCAGTTCTAACATGCTGGGGCTTGTATGAGACCTTGGCATCCATTGTGCACCAGCCCTCATCAGGGTCCATCTCGCCTGCGATGATTTTGGCCAACGTTGTCTTTCCCGTTGCATTCGGTCCTACTACGCCCACAACTTCGGCTGATTTCACTTCGCCTTCGCCGGTCTTCAGGTTGAAGTCACCTAGTGTTTTCTCAATCGAGCCCCATTTTAGTATGGGAGCTCCTGCCCCCTCGCCACGTGTACGCCCTCTCAGGAATCGAATTGGCTTGTCTCTAATCCGGACATTCTCCTCTGGTAGGAAACCATCCAAGTAGGCATTGATTGCAGTTCTGGTTGATCTAGGTGGGGTGAAGATTCCGTAAGCTGATCGCTCCCCATATATCACATGGACCAAGTCGCATAGTACATCCAGTATTGCCAAGTCGTGCTCAACAACAAGCACTCTCTTTCCTCTCTCGGCCATATCCCTGACCACTCCCACCATCCTCATCCTCTCATATATGTCCAAGTAGGAAGATGGCTCATCGAAGAAGTATACATCGGCTTCCTTCAGGAGGGTTGCACAGATGGCAACCCTCTGTAATTCTCCACCGGATAGAGCATCCAACTTTCTATCTAGGATGTGGGAGATTCCCATGAGTTCGGAGTATTTCACAATCTCATCTCGATCGTCGACTCGGTCCAGCAGTTCATTGACTTCGCCTTCGAAAATCCGAGGAAGCCTATCGATGTACTGCGGCTTCACTGCTATGCTAACTTCTCCCTCTGACACCAGCCCCAGATAGTCTCTCAATTCCCCTCTTGGGAATGTGGTTATGACTTGCTCCCAATCGGGAGAAGGATTTTCCCAGTCTCCGAGATTGGGCCTGAATGTACCTGAAAGGAGGTTGATTGCGGTTGACTTGCCGATACCATTCGGACCAAGGATCCCGACAATCTGGTCTTGACGAGGAGAGGGGAGTCTGAATAATCTGAATGAGTTCTCCCCGTAGGAGTGAGTCAAGTCGGTATCGAGCTCCTCGGGGAGATTGATGATTTTTACTGCTCCATCCGGGCAGTGCTTTGCCCTCGTGAAGCAAACTGGGCAGGCTGTCTCGAGAATCTTACATTTTGATCCCTCTACCTGTATGCACTCCCTATCGCACAATGCGGAGTACTTCTTCAGATAGGCAAATGCATTGCTGTTAGGCTTGCAGCGTTCCTCCAATAGAACTGCCACCCTCATACCTAACCCTCCTTACCATTGACTAATACATCTTCCATGCGTTAGATGACGCAAACTCGTTTACCATTAGAATCCGAAGAATCGGTACCTCACGTACACGTATCCGGCAAGCAGAATCTTCTCGGTCTTGGAAAGTTGTATTCTCTCTGTGAAAACATCGCCATTCTTTTTGGAGATCTTAGTCATAATTGACTGGTAGAATGAGGCCATAGCAGCAGGGGAGTATCTAGCTGACTTATCCAGGTGGGAGAAGAGTTTGAATGCTCGCTGCCTATAGCCATCGGCCCTTTCCAAGTATTCCTTCACAAACGGCGACCAACCGGGATGGTTGAGCAAATCCCCCCCACTCTTGATGTCATCCTCCGATATCCCCCATCGTGCCAAATCTTCCATGGGCAGGTAAATCCGATCTCTCTGAGCATCTTCTGAGACATCCCTGATGATGTTGATTAGTTGCATGAAGACCCCCCAAGACTCGGCGTACTCCTTCGCTTTGGGTTCGTCGTATCCGTATATCTCGATACATACGAGGCCGACCGTAGAAGCGACTCGATAGCAGTATGAGTATAGCTCTTCGAAGGTCTGATATCGGTTCTTGTGGAAGTCGTTCTCCATCCCACTGATCATATCGTCTAGCAATTGCCTCTGAATTCCGTACTTCCTTACAGTGTCCTTGAGGGCAATGAAAATGGGGTCGGTAGATGTGAAACCACCATATGCAGTAGAGAGTTTCTTTCGATAGTAAAACAATTGGGACATCTTGTCGTTGTATGCCGATCTGTCTAGAACCGGACCACCGGGACTCAGCCTTTCAATGTCCGACCTGTAACTTACAGATTCGGGATCATCCGAGGAACCCCCGGGGAAAGTATCTACAAAATCGCCATCAGCAATATCGTCTGCCCTGCGGCAAAATGCGTAATACGCCATAATTGAACGACGCTTCTCTTCTGGCAGGTACTTGAAAGAGTGATAGAAATTTCCTGCTTCCCTGCGAGTAAGTTCCTCGCAGAATTCGTATGAAGTCTCAATCATGTGTTCGGGAACTTCTGGCTCGGTCCAGATAGCAGCGTCAATGTGCTTGAATGGGTCCAGCAATTCCCCCCTAGATCCGATTACCCCCATGAAGAGAGCGCTTTCTCGGACTGCCTCTAGGGCTGTAATGCTGATTGCTCTAGCAGCCTCCTTGGTAATGTCAACTGCAGCTCTGACGATGTCTATCTGCTCTTCATTATGTCCCAATGGTTCTGAATTGAAGGGTTCGTCGAGCTCCGCCTCGAGGATGATCGCGCTGTCAGATTCGATACCCTGTGCCATGTAGTCTCAGAATTGGGCGAGGTCTTGGCCCACTTGAATGTCTCCCGAATGAGGTCGTGTATTGCATCGTTAGTTAGGACAGGGAAATTTGGCGACTTTCTGACCATCACTCGCTTAGGATCTTCTTGCTAGATCCTTTGAATGGGACTGCGAAAACCACCTTCTTGACGACATCGTTTATTTCTGATCTGTCAATCTTTATTCTGTTGCTAGGGTCGAGAACATTTCCCCCCCTCAGCATAGAAACAGTCCGCTTTCCGATTATTACTGGAAGCATGCAGGCACCCCTGAGCCGGAACTGCGAATGGGGCAACATCTCGATGTACTGGATTGCTGAATTCAGATATTCGTCGGTCAAATCCAGATATTCATTGTACAGGGGCCTGAATACATCCATGCTAGGAGGTTCCAGTAGATCTTTCGGAGTTATTCCATGTTCTGCTAGTCTCCTACTTGGAATGTAGCACCTCCCCAATGACAAATCTGCTGGGATGTCCCTCAGGATGTTGATCATCTGAAGAGCCTTGCCGAATCTGACGCCCTTCTCAAAGAGTTCTGACTCTATGTTTTCCTCTTTGATGCTGAATAGGTGGTCGAGGGACATCCTAGTCCAGAATTCTCCGACGCTGCCAGCTACTCGGTAGGTGTAATCCTCTAGTTCTTCGTCACTCTCTAATGACAAAATTGAGCTTCCATCGGACGAGAATCTCTGTAAGTCGAGAATCTGCCCGCTGATTATAATCCCTAGGCAAAGACGAATTGCTGTCTGATCCGATTCCGAGAAGTCTCCAATCTTGGATACGATTTCTTCTACTTTCTTTAGAAGTGAGGCTTCTGATTTGTTGCCTTGTGATTCTGTTATCGAAACCAGATCTGGTGATCTGTCGGTTAACCCCTGCGAGAATTCGTTGTATGACTCGAGTGCCTCCAAGAGTTCATCCGGCACTCCTGCTTCTGAGTCGGCGATTGTGTCCGAGGTCCTTGCTAGCATATACAGAAGGCTAACCTGGGGCCTAATCGCCCTGGGCAGCTCCTTGAGCGAGAGATAGAATGAGCGAGAGGTCCCCTCCAGTATCGAGTCCAATTCCGAGTTGAAGATGCCTGACATAGATACCAACTAAGTCTCGCTGGGCGCCCCTGTTCCTAAGACTCTCGCAGGCCCGCTTCAACCAATGCAGATACCAGTGCCTCGCCAATCTTTGATGGATCACGAGCGATGTGAATGCCCGCATCCTCGAATGCTGCGAACTTCTCCTCGGCCGTACCTTTTCCTCCTGAAATGATTGCCCCTGCATGGCCCATCCTCTTCCCAGGTGGAGCAGTGGCTCCAGCTACAAATCCAACAATTGGCTTGGAGAAGTTATCCTTAGACCATTCTGCTGCTTCCTCTTCCGCCGTGCCGCCTATCTCACCGATCATTACAACTGCCTTGGTATCGGGGTCTTTCTGGAATGCTTGTAGGCAGTCGATAAACCCGGTCCCGTTAACTGGATCACCGCCGATTCCGACGCAGGTAGTTTGACCTTCTCCTACACTCATGGTTTGAGCGACAGCCTCGTAAGTCAGGGTGCCAGACTTGGAAATGATGCCGATCCTACCTTTTGCATGGATATAACCAGGCATTATTCCTATTTTGCAACCACCATCAACACTGGGCGAGATTATCCCGGGACAATTTGGGCCAATTAGCCTCACTCCCTGTCTTTTTTCCAAGTGAGACACTACCTTCACCATATCCAGAGTTGGAATTCCCTCGGTGATGCACACGATTAGGCCGCCCCCGTTCAATTCGTAGAATGAGTCCGCGGCCTCAATTATTGCTGGAGCCGCGAATCGGGCTGGCACGTAGATTACACTCGCCTCAGCCCCAGTCGAGGAAATTGCTTCTGACATCGTATCGAAAACTGGGACTGACCTCCCGGGTAGCTCTACGAGCTGTCCTCCCTTACCAGGAGTCACGCCACCAACAATGTCGGTCCCGTATTCGACCATTCGGGTCCCATGGAATGTTCCCTGGCTACCGGTGATTCCCTGTATCAGAACCTTGGTCTGCTCATTTATCCAAATGCTCATGACGACCCCCCTTCGATCGTGTTGACTATTGCTTCGCCCGCGTCTCCAAGCGTGCTAACAGTGATTACATCGAGTTCTGATTCTTCCAGAACCTTCCTGCCTTCCTCGTGATTTGTGCCCGAGAACCTGACTACCAGGGGAATCTGTAGGCCAGTCTCCTCCGAGGCTTCGATTATGCTCCTAGCAACCATGTCACATCGGATTATCCCCCCGAATATGTTGACCAGAATTCCTTCTAAACGAGAATCCTCTAGTATTATCCCGAATGCCGCAGTGATAGATTCGCTATCAGCACCGCCTCCGATATCGAGGAAATTTGCTGGCTCTCCTCCGTACAACTTGATCACATCCATTGTAGCCATTGCCAAACCAGCACCATTGACCAAGCAACCGATGTTGCCCTCCAACTCGACATATGATAGGCCATGCTCATGCGCCATTACTTCCACATCTGACTCTTCTGAGATGTCCCGGAGATCGTCCCACCATGGATGCCTGAATGCGGCATTGTCATCGAAACTGACCTTGGCATCCAAGGCCACCATAGACCCCTCTCCAGTTCTGACAAGCGGATTAATCTCGATCATCGAACAATCCTTTTCGACGAACAGAGATGACAGGTTTCCAATCATTTCCAAGAATGAGCTGTGAGAACCCCCCGATAGCCCCAGAGAGGATCCAAGAGCACCAGCGACCTCTTCATCCAGACCCTCCGATGGATCGAACCATGCTTTGTGGATAGCTTCGGGCGAAGTCTCCGCGACCTCTTCTATATCCACGCCACCCTCGGTTGATCCCATGATTAGGATGGAGTCCCTCTCCCTGTCCACAAGCAATGCCAGATAGTACTCGTGAGCTATGTCACAACCTGCTTCCACATACAAGTTACTGACCATCTTCCCAGAAGGACCGGTCTGCTTGGTAACAAGCCTGTGACCCAGGATATTTGAGGCGAAATCTCCGACTTCGTCCCTGGAGAAGGCCACCTTCACCCCTCCCTGCATTACCAAGTCTCCAGAGTCAGGGCAGAACAAGTCCCCCTTGCCCCTCCCTCCAGCATGGATCTGGCTTTTTACTGCGACAACATCTGAGCCAAGGGAGTCGTAGGCAGATAGTGCCTGATCGACGGTCGTACAGTGAAATCCCTGCTGTACTAACACGCCTGACTCCCTGAACATGGCCTTTGCCTGATACTCGTGAATATTCATTGGCCGCCCCAACCGAGGTGTGCCCTTGAAGGATGCGGCGGCTCATTTTCCGAAGAAAAATCGCGAAGCGATGAAAGGCAGGATGGTGCTGGGAGTGACATGGACGTAATCGTTCTAGCAGGGGGGTTCGGGACTAGGCTCAGGCCATGGACCGAAAGCATTCCAAAACCCCTTCTCCCGATATTGGATAAATCAATGATAGAGCACGTGGTAGAGGTCCTTCCGGAATCCCAGGTCGACAGGGTCCTAATTGCTGCTGGATATGGCATCGAGAAGATGCGAACTCACTTCGCTAACATCCCACTCCCCTATGAAGTGGAAATTATCGAAGAGACCGAACCTCTTGGCACGGGCGGTGCTATTGCGAACTGCAGGGATCATCTCTCTGGTGGCACTTTCTGCGTAATTAATGGAGATCTAATCACTAGCCTGAGAGTCGAGGAGATGCTAGATTTCCACCGAAGCAACGGAGGAATTGGAACCATTTCGCTCTGGGAAGTAGAAGACCCATCACGTTTCGGTGTCGCTGACTACAGGCCAGAAACTGGCAAGATTATGAGATTCCAAGAGAAGCCTCCGATCGAGGAGGCGTTCTCCAACCTCATTAATGCGGGAACTTACATTTTAGAGCCGGGGATCTTCGAGTTAATGCCAAATGGTGCTCACAGCATCGAGAGGGACATCTACGAGGATCTAGCGGAAACGGGTGGTCTGAACGGATTCCCCTTCGATGGTTGGTTCGTAGATGCGGGAACCCCCCGTTCCTTCGTTGAGGCAACTAAGGTTTGTATCTCCGAAGGTAGGTTCTCCAGCGGTTCGGTAAGTGGTGACTCTTGGTTCGGGAAAGATTCGAAGAACTTGGGTGTGGTTACTGGGAGTTCGGTGGGCTCTATGTCCATCGTTGGAGAGGGTTCCACTATCTCCGACTCTGTCATCCTAGATGGAGTAGAAGTCGGTGCAGGAAGTAAACTGAATGATTGCTTGGTTGGCAAGGGAGCAAGGATACCCGAGGGCACTATTATGGCTGGTGAAATTGTTGGCCACTATGTCCAATAAGGGTGATTTATTATGGCTGAAGACTTCGGCGAAATCAGTTTCTCTGGAACTCTGAGGCCATCACAAGTCGCTTCATCGAGCATCATCAAGAAAGACCTGGCAGAAGGTTCCAAGGAGCTTCTCATCGTAGCCCCTCCGGGCTCTGGTAAGACTGTTCTAGGACTATACGTATGGTCCGACCTAGTCAGGAAACCCACACTCGTTCTCAGTCCAAACTCGGCAATTCAGGCGCAATGGGTCGAGAGGGCGAAGGAGCTCTTCCACCTAGATGGGAGGGACTCAGAGATTGGCACTGACCCTAAGAATCCTGGAATCCTGACTTCGCTAACGTACCAGTCGGTAACCCTGCCCAAGAGAGGAGGGGAAAATCTGGACGAGTCAGCACTGGAGATGTGGATTTCGAAACTGATGACTCCCTCCGACTCCGGAGTGATAGAGGCGGACGATATGGAGAGCGCCATGGCATGGATCAATGATCTCGAGCAGAAGAACCCTGAGCATCACGCAGAGACCATGGGGCACTATCGGAAGAAGGTGAGGGACTCCCTGGCAGATCACGGCAATGCGCTATGGGTCCTTCACGAGTCAGCCAGGGAGAATCTGATGAGGCTCGCCGATGTCGGAGTGGGGCTGATCATTCTCGACGAGTGCCATCACCTAATGGATCACTGGGGCAAGGTGCTCATCGAGGCGAGGGAATTCCTCGGCAATCCGATCATCTTAGGGCTTACTGCGACCCCTCCAGAAGAGGGTGATGCCCCCTCAATAGGTAGGTATCTGGAGCTCTTCGGAAACGTGGACTACGAGGTCCCAGTACCCGCATTGGTCAGGGATAGCAACCTTTCCCCATATCAGGACCTGGCTT
>CBFIAW010000025.1:0-13946 GCA_965660655.1 Candidatus Thalassarchaeaceae archaeon
AACGGGCAGTGGTTGATGATGAACACCTTCTGGAATATCTGGCTTGCGTCGCCATACCTCTGCTGTAGAAGGCCCCAAAGCCTTGTTCCGGAGACTTCCTCCTTGGGATGGCTGAGTCCGTTAACAGGCCTGTTGGGATGCGGACTAACCGGTTGACCCACCTCAATCCCAGATATTCCCAGCAGATCCCTCACGACCGAGGTAGCGGCGAATGGGACTCCCATCTGGCCCATCCCATGGGGACCAGGGTTCATCCCCAGCAGAATGACCTTGGCACCGTGCCCCCCTGATCGGCGAATGAATTCCTCATGGACGTCCCAAGCATACATCAGCGGGTTGTAAACGTAGTCTGCGACGCCTTCTGATTCCAGGTGGCGGGCGAAGGCTTGGGCATCGTCCCTCAGTCCGGATGCAGCTCGAATCAGACCCTCAATTGCATCGGTCATCTATTGCTTCACATCCCCGAGTAAAGCACCTGCAATGTCACTGAGTTCTTTGGGTGCAATTGGGAAAACTGTTTGTGAGGTCCCCCCAGCCCCCCAGACCATATCGTATTGCATCAGATCCTCGTCCATCAGAACCGTTACTGGATTAGTGTGCCCGAAGGGCGGAACTCCACCGATTGCGAATCCTGTACTTTTCAGGACATATTCGGGACTGGCCATCCCGGGTTTGAAACCCAAAATTCGCTTCAGTTTCCTCTTCCTCTCGACCCTGTTCGAACCAGAGGTAATCACGACAACTGCTCCCTCTGGCCCTTCGAAGACAATGGATTTGGCGATGTGGGCGACTTCGCACCCTAACTGATCCGCTGCGTCCTGAGAAGTTCTGGTGCCCTCATCGTACTTCCTGGGGGATGGCGAGAAGCCGATTTTCTCGCACTGCGAGAGCCATAGTTCGTGGCCATCCATGGAATTCGCCCAAAGTATCACGACTTATGGGTTGGGGAGCAACGAACTTGAGAAATGGACGACGCGCCTGTGTAACTTTCATGACTCGGTGGTAATCGGGAGAAGCCATGGCGTGGCCGTTCGGACCTTACGAGACGGTGATGGGGATCATTCTCCTGATGACCGTCCCACTACAGAGGCTACTGACCAGAGACGAGCCAGAGATGAGGGTCGCATTCTCGGATCTACTCGAGGAAATCCGAGAGAGGGGGTACAAGTGGCACATCTCTGTTTACCTGGTAATGTACGGATTCAAGGCATTCATTGACCAGCACAACGAGGCAATCAAGCCCAGGGTTGGTGGATTCACGCACTACGTCCATGGGCTCGAGGGAGGCGTCACCCTCTGGGTCCAAGAGACCTTCAGAAACGACCTGCTCAGCGATGCTCTTTCTTTCCACTATCTCTTCGTTTACATGTTCCTGATATGGTTCGGTCCGATGTATTACATTCTTTGCAGGGACGAGGTGATGGCCGACAAGGCGGTGCTGAACTACTTCGTTATCTACATTCTAGCGGTTCCCCTCTACCTATTCTTCAACGTCGAAGTCACATCCTCCTTCATCCCGGGCATGGATGCTCTGATGTACCACAAGTCGTGGAACCTGTTCTTCTTCACCGAAGTCGATCCTCTTGACAATGGATTCCCTAGTCTGCACGTGGGAATCCCGATTGGCCTCCTGATAATCAACAGGCTGCATGTTAGAGAGCTCGGAATCAAGATTGGAGAGTGGCGCCACAGGGAGTTCGATCTGTTCGTGGCGGTGAATATCCCGATCTACCTTTTCAGCATCCAGTATCTCGGGATACACTGGGTCTCAGATGTGATTCCCGGGGCAATACTTGCCATTATCTGTGCTCTTTTCACCCAAAGTATCCAACCCAAACTGAGAGGCGTACGGGAGAACGGCTGGCCTTCGATGGCCCCACCCAAGAGAGTGGCATACACTTCGGCTGCATTCTCCTTGCTAGGGACCTTGATACTACTTGCAGTGGTAGTCGATGGGCCCGGGACGGATGATGAGGTGCCGACAATGAGGGTCGGTCCCGGAGATGTGAATCTTGATGTTATCGAGGTCCACAGCCTGTGGCACCCGGCAGATGTAGAGGTGAGCAACGTTGGGGACGAAATCGTACAGGTTCTCATCATCCACAGGGACGCGGTAGAAGACCACGCCAAGGATGGGAGGATCGACTGGCTATCCCTATCCGACGGTGACGTGCACGTTCTGGGGCCGGGGGAAATCCTTAGCGAGCAAGTGGAAACACCTTCGGTGTTTGACGGTCATTACGTATTGGTCACACACCAAGGAGATTCCGGGATCGGAGAGGTCAGAATCAGTATAGAGTACGTGGACGGGAGCCTCCTGTGGTCTGCCATCATCTCTTCCGTTCCTGCCTTCGCAATAACCGGTCTCGTCATAGGTGAATTGTATTTCTCAGAGGATGAAGTGAGCGAAGAAATCTCCAATGAAGAGTCCTGATACTGCCCCCAAACCTATCCAAGTACCGATTCTGAAGGCAGGGTAGTTATGCCTCCAAATGTACATTGATTGGTAAATCCAGATCAGGATTACTACGATGAACCAGACGAATAAAAGTAGCTGTGGGATTAATGCGAGAAGCATTGCAACATTTGCACCAATGACCAACTCGACTCTCCCCCCGGCTGGCTTCGGAGAAAAATACAGTAGCGGACTAAGTAGCACCAATCCGATGAAGGGTGCAGGCAGGATCCATCCAAACGGTCGAGGTATTCCACTAATGAGGTGAGGGGTACAAGCAGCAGCAAATCCGACTAGGCTTGGTAAGACTACAGGCCACAGAGGGGGTTCGTCCCACTTCATGGCGAGTCGTCCCCCGTGGCCCCCATGAAGTCTACTAGTTGGGCCGGAAGGTTTTCTTTGGATTTCACGACCTCGCGGTATCATGGCGAAGGGAGAGATTGTGCTGGGTTGCCTCGCACCGCACCCGCCACATGTTGTGTATGCTGAGAATCCAGAACAGAACGAGGCTTTCTCGGAAGGGGGATGGGAGACTCTGAGATGGGGTTACAACAGACTGGCTAGGAAACTGAAAACGATTGATTACGATGCGATGGTAATCTTCACCCCTCATTGGCAGACTTACATCGGAACGCACTTCCTAGGACTGTCGGAATTCAAGTCTAAGTCTGTTGACCCGGTTTTCCCGAACATCTTCCGCTTCAACTACGACATCTCGGTAGATGTGGATCTGGCTGAGAAGATGTGTGAGGTTGCCGGTGAGGCGGGGATCGTTACCAAGATGATGCGGAATCCCGACTTCAGGATCGACTATGGCACGATCACATCTTGTCATATGCTCAACCCAGATTGGGACAAACCACTCGTTACCATCAGCAGCAATAGGAATGCTCACTACTACTCTGCTGAGGTAATGAACGAGCAAGCCAGTGCATTGGGAGAAGCCTGTGCAAGGGCCATAGAAGAGAGTGGCAAGAAGGTGGTTCTAATCAGCAGTCACAGCCTCTCACACAGACATTTCGTTACTGAGTCACCCTTGCCTGAAGACATGAGTCGGGAGCACATATACAATCACAGCCAATATGTCTGGGACATGAAGCTCGTAGATCTGATGAGGAATGGCAAGATGAGAGAGGTGATCGACATCATGCCGGAATTCACCGAGCAGACCATTGCTGAGACCGAAGGGGGTGGCCTGACTTGGATGATGGCTGCAATGGGATATCCAAACTATCCTGCCGAGATTTACGGGTACCAGTCAGTAATTGGTACAGGCAACCTGATTGCTGCATGGGATCCGATGGAAGCCACACGCGAGATTGTCCTCTGAGGTGTTTGTTTGACGGAGCCAGAGATTCTATTCGGCATTTATTGCCCCCCTCACCCGCAACCCCTCCTCTCCCCGGAAGCTAGTGAGGGCTATGGGAAGCTGAGAGATGCCTACGAAACGTGCAGGAAGAGAATCGAAGAGAGCGAGGCGGACCTGATTCTGGTCTACTCCACGACATGGCCGAGCATAATCGGGCATCAGATTCAGGCTCATCCGGAACCGGAATGGGTTCACGTTGACGATGACTTCCACTTCCTAGGCAGCATGCCTTACAAGTTCAGGATGGATGTAGAGTTCTCTGAAGCGTTCAAGAATGCTGCTGAATCGAGGGGACTGCAATCCAGGACGGTTGCGTACGATGGTTTTCCAATCGACACGGGTTCGGTCGTCGCTCTCAAGCTCCTGAACCCAGATAACCGGATACCGGCGTGTATCGTTTCCAGCAACATGTATGCAAACAGGGCTGAGACAATTGTCCTGGGCAAGTCTGCGCGTGATACGATTCAAGAGCAGGGCAAGAAAGCCGTAGTCGTTGTAGTATCTAGCCTGTCTAATAGGATGTTCACTGAGCACATCGATCCCTCCGAGGACAGGATTCACTCTGCCAAGGACGACGAGTGGAATCGTAAGATCTTAGAGTTCTTCGATGACGGCAGGTTGGAGGATCTGAGTCAGCTCTCTAGGGAAATACACGGGCAGATCAGAGTGCAAAAGGTAGTTGCATACAAGCCAGCTTGGTGGATGTCGGCCACAATGGGCCAGCATAACAACTACACTGGGGAGATCTTGGCTTACGAGGCCCTCCATGGCTCCGGGGGGGCTGTGGTGATGCTGACTCCCGCCTCTGGATCGGTTGGCGATAAGGAGTTTGACGAAGATGACGTGGAACACTACCATGGGGATCGTGGAGTCTTGGACAAGGGGATGTTGTGATGTCGACTGAAGACGAAATGACCCACGAAGAGAAGCGAAAGAGCATGATTGACGATATCGTCGCAGCACCGACTGATGCGGTCGAGAGAATTTATGACGAGGTGGGCAAGTCATTGGCCAAGTCGGCCGGAGGAGCCCTTGGGGCAGCAGCAGGGGTGGCAGTTGGAGGTCCCGTTGGAGGAGTATTGGGCGCAGTAGTGGGGAGGAAGGCTGCTGGAAAGCTAACGAGCGAAGACGGTCCCTTCGTCGCGGAGGGTGGCCCGTCTGCAGTGGGGGCGTACCCCCACTTGCACAGAGTGGGTGATTTGATCATAGTAAGCGGAATGGGCCCTCGTCAGCCGGGAACCAATGAAATCCCGGGTGGACCGATCAAGGACGATGAGGGGAATCCTATGGATTACGACATCAAGGCACAGACTCACGCAGTTATCAACAACATTAGAGTGATTCTTGAGGAATACGGTTCTGGACTTGAGAATGTGGTGGACGTCCTTGTTTTCCTGACTGACATGGAACGAGATTTCAGCGGGTACAACGAGGTATACGCCGAGTACTTCTCCGAGACTCTCCCCGCAAGGACGACCGTATCGGTGGATGCACTCCCGACTGCTATTGCGATCGAGTTGAAGGTTATCGCAAGGGCGTGATCAGGATCCCTGATCTTCTATTTCAACGGAAGTGCACCAAGTTGGAGATGTAATGGGGTTGCACCTGCTTGGAGTCCCTTCGGGTATCTCGACCCAGTAGTCTACCCCCTCCACTTGTGCGGGATAATCAGTCGAAATGCTGTGAGCCCCGGCTGCAAGGGCTGCGTCTAGTCTCGTTGTGTCGTTGTTGTCGGCCTCCCCCCCTCCGCTGTCCGCTCTACTCCGGACGATGTAACCCTCGCTAACGAGTCTGGTAATCTCTTCACCACTGCCAAGTGGGTCTGTTAGCGAGAAGATGACGGCCTCGTTGCTACCCTCGTCGGACAGTGTGAACATACGAGCCCCCAATAGTCCCGGATGCGCGTCTGCATACAGGTCCCTGGACTCCCCACTAGCTAGCAGGACGAAAATCGCCTTCCCTCTGCTCTCTTCCAGCAATGGCCAGCCATCCGTGATTACTGCATCCTTCAGGGTGGCACTCTCGCCCCTCACGTCATCTGGCGTGATCGTCTTGTTCAGAGGCCAGAACTGGGCAATCTCATGCTCGATGTCTTCCAATAAGCCCGAAATCTCCAGAGTGGTTGTCACGTCAGTGGCTTGCTCGGGCCAGTCCTTGGGCTCAATCCAAATGAAGAGCGGATGGTGCAACGGGTTCTCGTTCGACCATTCGAGGAGCGTTTCGAGGCAATTCTCGAATGTCGGGCACGTCGTGCCGGAGTCGTACTGGTTGTGGTAGACCCTGAGACCCTCCCTAATGTCCCACCAGACATCGATCTCAAACTGTCTGACTCCCTGCTGTGAGGCCTGTAAATCCAGAGGCTGGTGCGTGTACATGTACTCCCTAGTGGGAGAAATCAGGGGCTCAATATGGTATGAGTTGTGAGTCCCCTTCATCTGGATATGATTAATTCTGAGTGGTTCTTTCTCCGTATCTCCTCCGAAGATTCCATTTCCCGAATCGGAGCCTAGGCACCCAGTTAGAGATGCCATGACCATCATGGTCACGACCAACGGGGCTTGCTTCCTCATCCTGGTCGAATTATTGGAGGAGGAGATAACACTTCTGAATGGTTTAGTGATGATGTCCGCCGGGGCCGTGGACGTGCCCATGCGCCAGCTCTTCCTCGGTGGCAGGGCGAACCTCGACGACCTCTACCTCGAAGCGGAGAGTCTTGCCGGCCATCTGATGGTTGAAGTCGGCCGAAACTACGTCACCGTCAATCTCGGTGATGGTGAATTGGATTGGTCCTTGGTCGCTATGCGCCCCTACGACCATCCCCACTTCCAGTTCCATGCCCTCTGGGAACTGGCTTCTCTCTATCTTCTGGATGGCGTCGTCATCCCTCTCCCCATAGGCTCGATCAGGGGTGAGTGTGAACTCCCTCTTCTCTCCCACCTTTGCGCCGAGGACCTCTTGCTCGAAACCTGATATCATTTGCCCGTGTCCGACCAGGAAGGTCAAGGGGTCCTTGCCCTCGCTGCTGTCGAATTCTGCTCCATCTACGAATGTCCCGGTGTAATGCACCGATGCTACCGTGTCCTGCTCTACTGTATCGCTCATGTCCGGGGGCCAGTGGGGCCAGTATCTAACCTGTTGGGTGGGGATAACCTTCAACTGGGGTGTGTTGGCCGGTAAAACATGCGGAGCTACGGTCCAAAGGACCTGGTGGGCATCGTACTGACCCCCATAGAGGCAGTCTCTGACACTCTTGAGAGGAAATTGGGGCTATTCTCAGTCGTGATCATCTCCCTGTCGGCGATGATCGGTTCTGGTTTGTTCGTGCTTCCCGCTCTTGCGATGCTGGAGATGGGTGGGGGGTCTCACCCCTTAGGAGGCGTTTGGCTAGCATATCTGGTTGCAGCGCTGATTGTCCTACCAGGTGCGATCTCGAAGTCAGAGCTTTCCACGGCGATGCCCTCTTCCGGTGGGTCTTACGTATACGTTGAGAGGACGTTCGGACCATATGTCGGAACAATAGCAGGCCTGGGGCTGTGGGCTAACTTCATGCTGAAATCTGCCTTCGCATTGATTGGTTTCAAGGCTTATCTCTGGGTAATCGAGGATATAATCGGCATCGACATCGACCTCGAGTTAGCCTCCATGGCTCTCCTAGTTCTGATTGTAGGAATCAACATCCTGGGTGTGAAGAGAATCAAGAAGATTCAGACCCCAATTGTCATGTTCTCGACCCTCTACCTTCTTGCACTATGCGTATATGCCGTGGCGACTCAGGAACTCGATTGGAGCGTAGCGACATCGGAGGATTCCTTCGGTAGCTGGAGCGACATAGTATCGACCTCAGCATTCGTGTTCGTATCCTATGCTGGTGTGACGAAGATAGCTGCGGTGGGTGGCGAGATCAAGAACCCCGAGAGAAACATGCCGTACGGGATTCTGCTGTCTCTACTGTTCGGTTGCATTCTCTATGTCTCAGTAACCATGGTCATGACAGTAACAGTAACCCCAACGGATTACATGGGTGGCGATCACGGTGCTAGAGAGGACCCGATATACATATTCGCAGAAGCGGTCGGGGGAGAGGTTGTTGGAGTGGTTGCTGCTATTCTAGCGGTTGTGACAATGACTTCAATGGCACTCGCGGGAATTCTGGCATCTTCGCGGTTTCCCTTCGCCATGGCTAGGGACAAGTTGCTACCACAATTCTTTGAGAATGTCCATGGAAAGTATGGGACGCCACATTGGGCAATTATCGGTACTGGAATATCAATGGCGCTGGCAATCACATTCCTGCCAGTACATGACGTAGCCGAACTAGCCTCTGGGTTCCAGATAATGATATTCATACTAATCAATGCCTGCGTGATCATTCTTCGAAACTCCTCCGAGTCACATGCATGGTACCATCCGGATTGGAAGACGCCATGGCCACTCTATCCACTCGTCCAGTTGTTCGGGATTATTGGAGGTGGAGTCCTACTGTACTACATGGGAACTAAGTCGCTCGTCGGAGCAATTGCTGCAATCGTCCTGGGGACCATCCTCTTCAGGAGTTATGGAATTAATAGGGTCGTGGACGAGATCACCCCCTGGGAGACCACTAAGAAGATGCTAACAGATCCGGACGAGGTCGAGAAGAGGCGAATCCACGCAGCCTTCCATGCTGCTGACACGGAGGGAACTGGGAAACTGAATCTGGGTGAGTTCGTCAGTGCGTTCAAGGCTCTTGGATACATTGTCGGAGGAGGACCGAACATCCCCGATGAAGCGATAGTGGTCCCAGGAAATCGCAAATCTAGAAGGAATCGGTTGATTCGCGATCTATTTCACTGGGGGGACGGAGATGCGGACGGGCTGATCGACATCGAGGAGTTTCTGACTGTTGCCAAAGAAATCGAGCCAGAGGATTGAATCTCTGGGCGTGTGATTGAAGTCTGCAACCGTACTGGGGGTAGCACCGGGTGAGCATTTGGTTTCCAGTCGAGCAAAGAAAGTGACGACACATGTCCTACAGGAAATGAAGCGCTCAGGCGAGAAAATTGCGATGTTGACTGCTTACGACTACTCCCTGGCTAGGCTAGTTGATGGAGCCGGAGTTGACGTTATCCTAGTCGGTGACTCTGCCTCGAACGTGATGGCTGGCAACGACACCACGGTTCCAATAACCCTCGATCACATGATCTACCATGCGCAATGCGTAGTTAACGCGGTAGACAGGGCCCTCGTGGTGGTGGACATGCCTTTCGGCAGCTATCAGGGTGATTCAAAGCTGGCTTTGAAGAGTGCGATTAGGATCATGAAGGAATCTGGGGGCCATGCAGTCAAAATCGAGGGCGGAAAAGAAGTCGTAGACTCAATCAAGAGGATTCTGACGGCCGGAATACCCGTAATGGGGCATCTAGGCCTTACACCGCAGTCGATTTACAAGTTCGGAACCTACACCGTCCGGGCGAGGGAGGATGCGGAGGCTGAGAAACTACTGGAGGACGCTATTGCACTCCAAAATGCTGGATGCTTTTCCATAGTCTTCGAGAAGATCCCTGCAGACCTGGCAAAGCGGGTGAGCGAATCCCTGGACATACCCGCCATAGGCATAGGGGCCGGAGCAGATTGCGACGGCCAGGTCCTAGTCCTGCACGACATGCTTGGAATTACCAAGAACTTCTCCCCAAGGTTCCTGCGGCGCTACGCGGATGTGGGAGAGTCAGTGGACAGAGCAGTGAGGGACTACATCGGAGATGTCAGGAAAGGGGATTTCCCCTCCGAAGACGAGAGTTACTGATTCGGAGGAAAAATGTCCCCCCAACCTTCAAGGACGCCCGCCAACGGGTAGGGTAAGGTCATCATGAGCGAGTTGTGGGTTGAGAGGCACAGACCGCGTTCTGTCGGTGAGATGAAGGGACAGAAAGCAGTGGTTGACAGGCTGAAGGCCTACTCCAAGTCCAGAACTTTCCCGCACCTAATGTTCGCTGGGCCACCCGGGACGGGGAAGACGACAGCAGCTCTGGCCCTGACCAGGGATGTATTCGGAGAGAGTTTCAGGAGCAACCTTCTCGAGATGAATGCCAGTGACGAGAGAAAACTGGAGTCCATCAGAACCAAGGTCAAGCAATTTGCCCGAACTGCCCCTATGCCCGGTACCACGTTCAAGGTGATTTTCCTAGATGAGGCCGATGCACTGACGCCCGATGCCCAAGGGGCACTGAGGAGGATAATGGAGCAATTCGCTGAGACCTGCAGATTCATCCTTTCATGCAACTACTCATCCAAGATAGTCGAGGCGATCCAATCCAGATGCGCGGTCTTCAGGTTCAGGCCGCTGGACACCGAGAAGGTCCTTGAGAAGGTGGTCGAGGTCGCAAATAGCGAGGGAGTGGAGCTTGAGCAAGAAGCAGCGCAGGCAATAGCCAAAGTAAGCCTAGGTGACCTCAGGAAGGCGATCACGTCTCTGCAAGTAGCCGCATCACTCGACTCGCACGTGACCAGGGAGCTAGTCTACGAAACCACTGCAACTGCCCCTCCAGAGGAACTACATGGGTTCTTCCTTGCCTGCAAGGAGGATGGCTTCCAACCAGCTAGACGCAGGATGAGGGGTATTCTCGACAGGTTCGGGCTAGCCGGGACAGACCTAGTCAACCAGCTTCACAGGGAGCTGGGTGGCGTCACATTCCTAGACGAGGTACAGAAGCTTGCGGTTACTGAGGCAATGGCAGAATGCGACTTCAGAATGGTTGAGGGAGGCGGAGAGGCATTGCAACTAGATGCCATGGCCGCTAGGATATGCGGGCTGCTCGGGAACTAGGAAGAAGACTGTAAGATGCTGAGGGTGTACTCCCTCTCCCATGTGTTGTCCCCGTCCTGCCATGGAATCATTTCTCCCTCCTCTATAAGAGAGATGTGAACGAGATATTCCCCTGGTCCACAACCATCTGGACACAGGTCCCATGCCATGGAGACGTCCTCCGAGTGGGGTGCGACCTTGGGTCCGGAGAACTCCCCGGTGAGTGAGTTCTTCTTCAGTCCCCTGACCCAGTCGTTGGGATCCACGGTGTCGAAAGTATCCGACGGACCGTCGTCTGCAATTTCGGAAACCAATCCGGAAACGCTGACTATAGGGTCCATCTGCCCTACCTTGTGAACTGTGAGGTTCATCGTGGAATTCTGAGCGTCGACGTTGTCCCTTACGCCTAGACCGAGGATAACCGGGATTGAATCCTGGGAAATCCTGATCTCGTACACATTTCCGTCCAAAGCGAAGTCGGAAATCCCCTCGCTGTTGGCAATGTCTATTGCATCGGCGAGATGTGGAGCTGCGATGTCAGCGATTGGCGGGTTCACGAGCGCGAAGGAGAGCGCGAGCCAGGTGAAGAGGTAGAGGAACGATGCCCTGACCCAGTTCCCGGTAGTGAACTGTTCGAAGAACCGATCGGGGACCGCTAGTTGGTGCAGGGGGCGAATTAGAGCAATCATCAGCACAGGGAGGAGCCAGAGTATCTGCTGTGAACTGTCCATCCCCGGCATCATGTAGAACCGCATCACCAACGCAACTGTGAGGCCGAAGACAATGACCAGCCACATGGAAATCGCATCCGCCTTCTCCTTCTCTGCATGGGACGAGGGGTCGAACGGCTCCAGAGTGGATGGCTTCTTGTCCCCTCCCTTCGAACCACTGCCCTTCTTGCCTGAATATGCGCTTGCGCGTAGGGCGGTATCGACATCGACCATAGATGGTTCCGGCGAGAGAGGGCGACACATCAACCCTACGTGTGGGTGAAAAGTTACTGTTGCATTACTGGCAATGCTCAAATGGCCTCTTCGCCCGCCTTGATGGTATGCCGGGGTGGCGTAGTTGGTAGCGCGTCGGACTCATAGGGAACAGTTGGCGGAGATTTCTCTGCTGACGCGAACGATGAGCGCATCATGCCTAGCCGAAAATGTCTGAGACATCCGAAGGTCGCGGGTTCAAGTCCCGCTCCCGGCACCAAAACCTGATACAAGCGAGCCTTTGATGGACCGAGGCTCCCTGCCCGCAATCATGGAGGATTGGCCAAAGCCCGGAACTCCCGTCAAACTGGTGGTGAAGACGTGGGCTGGGAAGGCAGAGCATACCGGAATCGCCCTGCCCAGTTCAGGGAACAAGTTGATCACGATGAAGTTGCAGAATGGCTACAATGTTTCATTCCCAGAATCATACGTCGATTCGTTCGAGGTACTCGACGAGATGCCGACGATCGAGGAGGAGTTTGAGGAAATCGAGCCGCAAGATGAGTCTCTGCCCCTCGTACACCTCATCCACACCGGTGGAACGATTGCTAGCAAAGTAGACTATGCTACAGGAGCGGTGACGGCCAGGTTTGACCCCCACGAGCTCCTAGATGCTGTTCCTGAACTTAGTGGCATAGCAAGGATTCGTGCGGTAAAACTTGGCAACATGTGGTCGGACGACCTTCGTCCGAGGCATTGGAATAGAATGCTGAAGGCGACCGAGGAGGCTTTCGCAGAAGGAGCGGTTGGATGCGTCATCACCCATGGGACTGATACCTTGCACCTATCGGCTGCAGCGATCTCTTACGGATGGTCGGGCCAAGGGGGTAGGCCCCCTGGTAGAATTGTCCTCACTGGCTCTCAGAGGTCTCCCGATAGGGGATCCTCGGATGCCGCGGAGAACCTCATCGCCTCTGTACAATGGGCAGCTCATGGGCCAACTCCCTCTGGGTACCGGGATTCTTCAGTGGTGATCGTGCATGCAAGCTCCTCGGATGGTAGCTGTGCCGTTCTTCCAGGATGTGCTTGCAGGAAGTACCACTCTTCCCGTAGGGATGCCTTCAAACCGATTAACCAGGATGTTCTGGGGCATGTCTTCATCGATGGGAATGAGGCGAGGATAGACTACTCACCAGAGGCCCATGACGCTAGGGTCGAGGCGATATCGCCGAAGCCGTTCGACGAGTCGATACGAATCGCCCAATTCATCTCCGACCCCCATTTGCATCCTGACCAAGTGCAGGGAGCGATAGACTCTGGCTTCGACGCATTGCTCTTCCACGGGTCAGGTTTGGGGCACCTCCCGATTTCAAACCCAGAGGATGATAGCCTGGAGAATACCAGACTTAGGATGATGCTAGCGGACCACATAGCCCAAGGGGGAGTCGTGGTAGTGGTAACGAACGCGATTCACGGTCCCGTCAACATGAACGTCTACTCGAAGGGCCGAGACCAGAAAGACATGGGGATAATCGGTCATGGATCCCTATGTCCGCCGGGATCGGCCTTGGTGAAATTGCATCACTTACTCTCGGTCGGTGGCAAGGAGTCGGTCGAGAGGGGTTGGGAGATGGACCTGGTGGGTGAGAATCCCACATTCTCCAGGTCCTAGTCCCTCCGGTTTGCTGATGAACCGACTTGCACTTGGGTGGAACATGGCAAGAGCATCCCCTAGTGACGATCTGGATGCGATCAGGCAGGACTCCAGGGCACCGGGCGATAGAAACGTAATCAAGAAGATGAGGGAGTCTGGATCACAAACGGCGAGAGAGAGGGTTCTCGACCTACTGGATGATGATAGCTTCGTTGAGGTCGATGCGTTCGTTAGACACAGGGCCGGCGAACACGGCATGCACCTGCATGCTCCTCTGGGGGATGGTGTCGTTGCCGGGCACGGAATGCTGGACGGTAGGAGGGTGGCTTGCTTCTCACAGGACTTCTCAGTCTTCTCCGGGACCATGGGGGAAATGCATGCGAAGAAGATCTGCAAGGTTGTCGAGTTCGCAGAGAAGGCGTGCATCCCCATAATTGGAATCTGGGACGGAGATGGGCAGCGTGCTCACGAGGGAGTCACCTCACTGGGTTCGAACGGCAATCTACTGGACCGCCTCGTATCCTGCTCCGGAAAGGTACCGATGATCTCGATCGTCCTTGGGACTGTTTCGGGAACGAGTGCTCTAGCGGCAGGACTCTCCGACTTCGTCATCCTGGGAAAGCAGAGAGGCAGGATGTTCATGCGCAGCCCCTACGTGATTCCCGAGATCGTATCGGGAGAGATCGACGAGGACACCCTTGGCGGTGCGAACCACCATGCCAGCAGAAGCGGTGTTGCGTGCTTGGTATCGGATAGTGAGAGGG
>CBFIAW010000026.1:0-11061 GCA_965660655.1 Candidatus Thalassarchaeaceae archaeon
AATTTCGAAGGCCTAACAGTACCAGCGCTTGTGGTCATCATAGGTCTTCCCCGAGGAACATGAGCAGCACCGATTAATACGGCCTTGTACCCAGCAAGGTTGTCTTGACTTGAGTTGACGTCCATGGCTTGGGCCCTTGATAGCCGCCTTGGTATCATGTCCATGCTGATTAGTGTGATTCCTGCATCTACAGATTCCTTCACCCTTTCCGGGTTCCTAAATGGGTCTGCCACACAGGCTACAATCTGCCCCTCCTTAGCATTTGAAATTTCAGGCATGGATATTGATACGACTATGTCGCAGGACAATGCGTCCTCCCTACTTGATACCGTGCACCCAGATGTCTCGTAATCATCATCACTATTGTGAGAAATTGTGCCAGCACCAGTTTCAACAACCACTTCGAAGCCCATTTTTTTCAACTTCTTTATCGAGCTGGGGACGATGGAAACCCTGTTTTCTCCTTCTGGCTCTTTCAACACTCCTACTCTCACTTGAAACACCTAACTGATATTATGGGTTAATCCAGTTGAGGGCCGCTATTGAAACCGTCGGCGTGAAAATTTCCCAGAGGATTCAGCCGAATATTAGGATATATCCTATACTGAAAACGGCAACATCGCATATCGCATGAGAGAGCCAGCATACCCAGATCGATTTGTGGCGGAAGTACAACCACGACCAAATGGCAGCAGCGGAAAGTAAGCCGAAACATGCCAATATGGTTTGCCACCAGATGAATCCGAAGTAGTGCAGGGCAATTGCGTGATGAAGTGTAAATAGGGAGGCAGACAGGCAGATTGCAGCAATTTCGCTGCCGAGTAAATCGAGGCCCTTTGTAGTGACAAACCATCTGAAGACATATTCCTCAAGCAGGCTATTGAGGAAAATCCAGTATAGCATACCTGCAATGAAGATCCTAATGTCGGTTAATCCCGTTGTCTCCATTTCTGCTAACATGGCATCAGCATCAATGGTATCTCCTAACAAAATCCACGTTACAACGATAATGACCGACATCACAATACCCGTGATGGAGCCAAGAATCATACCTTCCCTGTTTGGCATAGACCATGAAATGGCATTTCCCTCAACACGAAGGAACCAGTATGCAGGGGCAATTAGGAGCCAAAATTTGCAAGCCAAGAAGAACACTTGTGATGTCAATTCATCATCATTATAGTTCAACGTGAATAGGATGGAGATGGTCGGAACGAAGGCAACTAAACTGATTCCGATTAGTGGATTTGCCTGCTTTTGCATGATATTCCGACAAAGTACAACTAGAATACGCTTGCCGCATCAATGCACATTCTAACCACAAAGGGCTAAGACTGGTGCCACAGGCGCACAGTCATGACTAATGGGGCAAGGAAAGTTGCTGTAATCGGTGCTGGAAACGTTGGAGCTACATGCGCCTTCGTTTTGGCTGAGAGAAAGGTAGGGGAAGTAGTTCTTCTCGACATCTTCGAGGGCTTTGCGAAAGGCAAGGCACTAGATATGAGCCAAGGGGGAAGGATTCTGAATTATGATGGCAGAATTACCGGAACCAAAGACTATGCCGACATTGCAGGATCGGATGTTGTGGTCGTGACGTCGGGTTTTCCCAGGCAACCAGGCATGAGTAGAGAGGACCTCATAGGGAAAAATGCAGACATCATCTCACAGGTTGGCGAGGGAATTAGGGACAATGCTCCAGATGCTGTGATAGTTATGGTCACAAACCCACTAGACCTGATGACTTACCATATGCAGAAGATTACTGGATTTCCACACAATCGCGTAGTAGGGCAGGCGGGAATCCTGGATAGTGCTAGGATGACCCATTTCATCGCACAGGCCGTTGGTTGCAGCAATGAGGATGTGCAGGCAATGGTGCTAGGGGGCCACGGAGATACAATGGTCCCTTTGCCAAGGTACACGACGGTGAATGGAATCCCAGTCACACAACTTCTCAGCGAGGACGAAGTCAAGGCAATCTGCGATAGAACTGCTAGTGGCGGTGGGGAGATAGTGAAGCTGCTTGAGAGGGGGAGCGCTTTCTACGCCCCGGGTAGTGCTGCGGCGATAATGGCAGAGGCAATACTGGATGACAGGAAGAGGGTTCTTCCATGTAGCACTTATCTCAACGGGGAGTATGGCATGGAAGACATATACATCGGAGTTCCCGTAGTATTGGGCAAAGACGGAGTGGAGAGGATCATTGAACTAGAGCTTGGGGAAAACGAGCTTGAGAGTCTCCAAGGTTCTGGATCATTCTACAAGGAACAGCTTAGCAGCATTCTTGGCTATTGAGACATAGATCATGAGAGTTGAACTGTTTGAGCTCAGAGTACGTTCATCTGGAGCATGATGGAAAACTTCTGCTAGTGGAACTCGATGGTAGTGGCCCGGCAAGTCCGATTATGGGTAGGGACGAGGCCATTGCAGGATACACAATTAGACTTCCTCATCCAGATGAGGTCGAAGCTATGGGGATCAACTGGTCACTAAGGAGAGTCAATAGAATCAGATTGGATTCAGAAGACCACATAGTGAACTACGGAACCCCGCATATACCATGGCCCGAACACTGGGCATGGAAGGACTCAGTTATCAGCGATAGTTGTGTGGATCCAGTTGCTAGAGAGTCCGTATACAGAACAATACACAGAGTCGTAAGCAAGGTAGTTATCGAGAATTCCAATGGGGAGATATTGATGGTAAAGGTTGCTAGGGGGTTCTTCTCTGGCTGTTGGACCCTTCCCGGTGGATTCGTAGATTATGGAGAGCACCCACGAGAAGCTGCCGTTAGGGAGGCTCTCGAGGAGTTAGGAGTTTCAATTGAAATTCCGGACCCCCTCGGGGAGCAGGGCGAGATCATCGTTGGCGATGAGCCATCAATAGTCCAGACGGAGATATTCAATGAAGAAGGCATTAACTGGGTATCATTCACCTACAAGTGCAAGACCAATCTAAGCGGCCAAGAGATTATCCCCAAGGATGATGAAATCGATGAAGCGAAATGGTTTCCCATGGATGAGGCATTGGAAGTCGCTGTCTCAATCTTCGACATAGAAGCAATTAACAGATTGTAACAAAAGGAGGTGCGCACCGCTATGTCTCAGCCGCGGAGGCAGGCCCGGGAAATCACATATCTTTTCTCTTTGCCTCAGCAATCCTCTTCTCGGCTTCTGCGGCGACTCTCTCAGCCTTCTCTTCTTCAGTTTCTTCAAGATTTTTCCCCATGACTCCAACGCCGAAGAAGAAGTCAACGAATCTAATCCAACGATCGCCGATGCCCATATCCGCCGTAGGGGGTATTCTCCTTGAACGTAGCGAGGTCCATCGTGCCCCCCCTGAGGGTGGTGATGGAGTGTCGATCTTGTCACTTGTTCCTGGAGCCGCGGAGGCATGGCATCGAAGTGGTGGGCCTGCCTGGATTCGAACCAGGGTCTATTGCTCCCAAAGCAACAAGCATAGACCAGACTAACCCACAGGCCCAGTTGTATCATTGCATCCGGTGAGTCGTCATGAACTTTGCTGGAGCCATGTCCAAGAGTTCGAGTCATACCTAAGCAGGATACCTTCGATTTCTGCTTGACCGATCAAGTAGTCTGGAGATGTTTCTACCACTCCTAACTTGGATAGTTCGTCCGCTAATGAGGCGATAGTCAACATGCCATTATCATCCGTAGCATCATGCATTGCTCGGAGAAGCTTCGAACGTGGGCCCCCCTGGTCATTGTCATTATTTGCAGCATTCTTATCCTTAGAGTGTAGTCGAGAATCGATTTCCTGGGCGATTTCATTCGGGAGATTCGCATTAGACACTGCATCTGCTAGAAGTCGAGAGTTGTCAAAATTTGAGATCAGACTGAATCGTGATGAGCCACATCGGGTGCATCTTCCAGAGCCACCACAAATAAGGCCGTATGAATGGCCACATTCACATCGGAGCAATTGCCAAGAATGATTCACGACCTTGCTCAATAATCTAGGTACATCACTTTGTCGTGACAAAGATGAACATCTGATCCCCCCTAAGGGGTCTGATTATGGGCGGGATCAGAGGGTTGGCGCTAGGAATTTCCGCTTCCCTGGCCATCATATCAGTATCACTAATGGTCGCTGAAAAGACCATTACAGCAGAGGCTTGGGCGCTGCTACTTCTCGCACCAATACCAGCTGGTTTTGCCATGACAAGGCACGTAAATGAACCCTCATCCGGATCAGATTTGGTGAGTGACTGGACGGATGATGCCGACGTGCTTGAAGATGGGGGGGTCGGAGATCCTACCGAGTCTGGTTTTGACATACCAGTACTGTGATCAAGAAAGCCTAAGAGTCTCGAGGTTAGCTGGAGCGTAGGTCTGGACCTTGAATCTATCACGGAGACCCATCCTGAAAGCATTACACGTCTGAGGGTCCCCGTGATGGCAGATAATCTTCCTCGGTGTAGGGTTCAGGGCAGAGACGTAGTCCATAAGCTGGTTTCTATCCGAATGACCGCTGAATCCATCGATGATTACCATGTTGCATTTCACGTCTAGCATCAGTGTCTGGCCCTTGTCCATTAGGGGGACGTGGGAATGCCCCTCCTGGAGCCTCCTTCCAAGGGTTCCGGAGGCCTGGTAACCAACGAAGCAAAGTGTATTGCCGGGCTCGGGTGCCCAGTGCTTTAGATACTCGATAATCGGGCCGCCTGTCATCATCCCACTAGTGGCTAGAACGATGCATGGGCTCGGATCAAGGAGTATGGACTCCCGTAACTCACGTGAGTCTACTTGCTTGAACCATGGGGAATTGAATGGATTCTGGTCACCTCCCTTGAGCATTTTCTTCTTGAGCTCCCTGTTAAGGAAATTGGGATGGCTCGAATGAATCGCACTAGCCTCGGTAATCATGCCATCCAACCATACGGTAACAGGGGGGACCCTGCCGGACTTGAAGAGCTCGTCAATTGCAAGCATGACCTCCTGGGACCTTCCGACTGCAAAGACCGGGCAGAATATCTTGCCCTTCCTATTCAATGCGTCCGTGACAAGATCCTGCAATTCCTGGCTAGCTTGCTGCCTGGTAGGTTGGATACTCTGGGGACTTCCGTAAGTCGATTCTATCACAAGTGTGTCCACCTTTGGGAAGCGAACGGTTGCCGCGTCGAACAACCATGATTTCTCGTATTTGATGTCGCCCGAGAATAGGAGCCTGTGCTCTGACTTGCCCTCGCCGATCTGCATGTAAACGCTGGAGGAACCGAGAATGTGTCCTGCGTTCTCCATTGTCATCTTCACATCGGGAGCAATGTCTGTCTTGTCACCCCAGTTTACGTCTACGACGTGCTTGATGCACTCTTGTATGTCTGCCTTTGAGTAAGGAGCCTCGTTGCCTTCTGCTTGAGAGACTTTGATGTAGTCAATCTGGAGCAGAGTCATCAGATCGCGAGTGGGTGGTGTGCAGTAGACTGGCCCCTTGTAGCCATATCTGAATAGTACTGGTAGCATCCCAATGTGATCTACGTGAGCATGGGTGATGACAACAGCGTCGAGATTGTCCAATGGCAGCAGTTCAGGGGCAGCGAAGAAAGGCTGAACCTCATTTTGGTTGGTTGTTGGCTTGGCACCGACATCCACGAGCACCTTGGATTCGTTAGTGGTTACTAGGTGCATGGCCCTACCGACCTCCCTGTATGAGCCTAAGGCGGATACACGAGTCCACGGTTCACCGGGTCTTTGGGGGCGGTAAATCCTAGTTCCGAATTTCTTCAGCAGCGATTTCCTCTCGTCAGCGAGCTCCTTTCGATATCTACGGATGTCGTGTTGGGTCCGGCTCTCTCTCGCCGGTGCTCTCTCGATCTTGACAAGCCAGCCGATTTCATCCCTAAGGGCGTTCACGTGGGCCCCCTTTGGGCCTACTGCAGAAGAGGGGTCATCACATTCGAGTATTACCTCGGAGAGAGCGGGGTCCAGCCATGTGTTCCTGACCATGGCCTCGGGGGGGATGATTCTATTCACGGCATCGTGCACTTCAGTGTCATCAGCCAGGATATCGGGGTGTGGCCTAATCACAACCCTACGCTTGATTGCCTTGGCGATTCTGACTGTGAGACTCTCGCCACCGCCGGAGAACTCACGAGGTTGCTTTGTGATGATCGCTATGGATCCGGCTTCCAGAGTGACCTCGAAAACGATACCCTCGGGTATTAGCTTGGAAATCTTCTTCTTTATCTCTGGTAGCGTCAGACGCATAATGTTCTCCTCATATCCTCAACGACTAGCCAAGTCGGCGCTAGGGCCGGGAATGTGATCATAGTGAAGAGAGAAGCTCGCTGACTTCCTCTTCGGATAGTTGTGTGAAACCGTCATCATTTGTGATGTATGCCAAATCCATGCCATTTCCACTGGCAGCATCCCTCTGGGCTGATGCAAGTAGGGACTTTGCGGCAACTGCTAGCGCCTGTTGCCTGGACATCCCATCCTTAAATTGGTCCTCTAGAACACCATACATGTATGGGCTACCAGAACCTGTAGCGCAGTAGACATCAGGAATAGATCCACCAGCAGAGTCGATACTGTAGACGCTAGATCCGGATGGGTCGACCCCAACAATTAGCAATTGGACGTAATGGGGCCGGCCAGATAGAATATTTGCAGTAAATGTGGCTGCGCCCTTTACAGTCATAGGAGTGTCCCGCTTTAACTCGTAAAGCTTCAACTCAGCAGCAAGAACTCGGGATAGGGATTGAGCATGCCCGACTAGTCCAGCAGTGGTCAGAGCGATGTTATCGGAAATGCGGAATAGCTTCTGAACGGACTTATTTGCTATGAAATGTCCCATGGTCGCTCTATGATCGGCGCCAACTACTACGCCGCCATCGTATGTGATGCCGATTGTGCTCGTGCCAGTCTTGATTGCTGTAGTAGTAGCGTCCATAGTAACCACCGGCGGAGTTGCCAGTGATATTTACTAAAATCGCCCCCTTATCAATGCGACGGGGGGTGGGGTTGCATAGATTTGCATTACAATTAGGCAATTCATATTTCCAAGGTAGAAGGTATGAAGCGTCAAATGTATGTCGAACAGATGTGCGTTCGGGGGATAATGGACCCAAGTGGGTTGAGATGCCTAGCATTACAGATCAAAACCTCGGGAAAATCGAACCCGGGGAGCCATACCATGACCTCGGCACCAAATTCCCGGATGCCCCCGTCCCTAGATCCGAAGGAGATGTGATTGTACACAGAGCTCTACTCGAAGATGTGACGGGAATAGCGCAACTGATGGATTGGATTTCTGATGGCGACATTGTGATCGTGGAAATGACTGGATTGATGTCGAGGGACATGGAACTGCAGTTGGCTGTGGGCAATATTCAGGAGTTCGTTGAAGGGGACTTGAATGGGCAGCTAGTGCGTCTGGGCAGCTCACGGCTTCTGCTTCTTCCTCCGACGTTCGAGAGCGCTCGGGTAAAGTGAGCTAATGCAGAGCAAGGTAGAGGCCCCATGTCCGCAGTGCCATGAAGAGGACTCCCTCTCAATGCTTGCTATGAACTCCGATATTCCATACTTTGGTGAACACACACAGATCACGGTGATGTGTGCCTCGTGTGGCTGGAAACATACCGACTTCATTCCATCCGATGGAGAAAAACCGGGATTCTCCTCGATTGTAGTCGATTCAGCAGAAAAGACTACTGCAAGAGTGGTGAGATCTTCATCTTGTACAATTCGTATTCCAGAGCTAGACTTGGAAGTTTCTCCGGGTGCCTCATCTAGTGGATACGTCACAAATATCGAAGGAGTGATCAAACGATTCGAAGAGGCTATCAGGACAGTCATGAGAGGCAACGAGGACCATGAGACTGGGCAAATTGCAGAGCAAATTCTGGAAAGGCTGGGTCTCGCGAAGACTGGGGGCGATGCAATTCGCATTGACCTACTGGATCCTCGTGGACGAAGCCAGATTATCCACGAGGATGCAGAATCACGAGAATTGAGCGAGATTGAGGGAGAGGGATTGGAAACTGGCCCTGAAGTTCCTGTTTTCGAGATGGGTTAGAGTGCATCGGGTGCTAGGAACTCGTTTATCCGGCCCTCCCACTGTCCCCTCTTCTCCTTGAGTTCGTTCAACCACTCGGTAGCATTGTCGATGCATAGTTGCTTCACCTCACCAGCAAGAAGCCTGCCGCTTGTGTAATCGCGACGAATCTCTTCCAAGGCCCCGTCGTCTTCCTCGAAGAAGAATTGCAAGTACTGGAATGCAACATCTTTCGCAACATTGCCACCGTGCCTTCGGTGTTCCTCAACTGTAGGTTGGCCACCACTAATAGCCCTCTTGATCTTCTTTGTCATGACTTCAACATCGTCATCCATGAAAATCGTGGTCTCTGGTTTGGAAGATGACATCTTATCCCCTGTCAACCCAACTGCGAACCTATGATAGGTTGAGCAGGGGGGAAAAAGACCCATGCCGCCCATTTTTCGTTCTATTGCTAGCATCTTCATCCTAATTCTTGATCTATCTGCGATTGTTGCGCCTGGAATATCTATAGTTCCGTGCTTAGGGTTGGATTTTACGTCAGAGAATCCAATTTCCTTGATTGATCCTTCCAAACTAGAAATTACATTTGTTCGGGATTTCATGTCAACCTTTCCTGATTCTGACTCGCCAAGCTCTGATTTGTTGCCATCTTGAACTGAAAGTGCCACGGTGAGGCCCCCGGACTTTCGCTGCTTAACGTTGAACCAGTTCGTCTTCTGTGTAATGTCCCTGGTCAACCTCAGATGTGGGTCCTGATCGACTCCAACAGGTACGACGATTGGCCTTAGTCCACCGTACTCTTCCATTTGAGGGTGGACAATGTCGCCCACTTGAACTAGTGGTGCCTGGACATGCGCGAGATTAGACTCCCCATTGAAGCCGTATATTGCCTCGAATTCTGAAAGGTTAGTTCGCTGACCGAGGGTAAAAGCTAACCTCTGTACAGCTGGTCTGGAACTCTGGAAGTAGACATTGGTGTTATCGGGATCTAGGCCCATTGCGGCATAGTTCAGAACATATTCTCGTAGTGCCGTTTCACGGCCCCTTGATATGGACGTTCCACGAGTAGCCAAGGCCTCTAAGTCAGCTACGGCGACGGTTACATCTGCACCCTGCTCTTGGAACCAGCGAACTTGCTCAATCACCATACTATGTCCGAGGTGCATCCTACCACTAGGCATCAAGCCGGTAAGTACCCCGAAAGGGTCCCCAGTACCCATACAGTCAACCACTACATCGAGATCTCGGTGGGCAAATACAATACCTCTACGATGTAACATGCTGGGATTTGGTAGAGAGTAGGGATCGACCGATGAAAGACCGAATTGGCTGACTATTCGTGCATAGTCAGTGGATTGCTCGGATGACCAAGGGTCTATCCTTCCGGCCTTTTCCATATATATGCGGCAAGTATTGCACCCAATCAAGGCATCGCTAGAATTTATGGAAAATTATGCGGACAGTTAGAACGAATAACACATCCATACCCCGAGAGTCATGAACGTAATACACTGCTTCGGAGTTGGGCTCGTGGGTTCATATGTGGCCAGAAAATTCGCAGAAGCGGGATATTCAGTTCATGCCTACGACCCTCAACCACATCGTGTGTTAGGATTTCCTGGTATTGAGGTGCATCATCTGGAGCCCGATAATGACCCCATAGATCTCATGTTGGATTTGATGGCCTCGGATGAAAGTTTCACCTTCGACCCGAAAAGCGATCTTGTGGTCAATATGCTTCCCGGTAATATCGGTCATTCGAGTACTACATCACTTGCTGAGCTCCCATGGAGGACTGTCGATCTGAGCTTTAGCCGGTTTACGCCTGACAGGGATGATGGAAAGGCCAAGGACTACGGAGCAAGCATCCTATGGGATACTGGCATTGCCCCCGGTCTGTCAAACATGCTACTATCTGAAGCATACAGGCATTTAGGGGCATTGAAGAATGGGGAGGTGAGGGTTGGTGGGAATCCAACAGGACCTACTTCTGGTTGGAACTACATGGCTCCATTCTCGCCTATTGACGTCGTTGCCGAATACACCAGGCCAGCAAGGGTAGTTAGGGGCTCAGCGCAAGTGACTTTGCCTGCTCTTTCGGAAAGGCATGAGATTGATGTCCCAGAAAAGGGAAGAATGGAGGCTTTCCTTACGGATGGCCTCCGGAGTGTTCTCAACTCGATTCCTGCTGAAGAACTCTCAGAGTATACTGTGAGGTGGCCTGGTCACATACAGAAGTTCATCGATGAGAGGGATTCCGGCGAATTGGACGTGGGGAGGCTCACATCGGAATGGCGATATGACGAAAAAATACCTGAATTCACATGGATGGAAGTATTTGCAGAGGGTCATGACGGAACCAAGATGACTTGGCGGGTGCAAGATCATGGGGGAGATGATGGGCATTCCATGGCAAGGTCCACGGGTTTAGTAACGGTATGCTGTGTCGAAGAATGGCTCAATGACCCAGGAATGCTGCCACTGGGGGTGCATCCACCAGAATCACTTTCTTCAGAAGTCGTCAGCAGGATAATCTCAAGAATGGTCGAAGAGGGAGTAGAAATCGAAGGTCCTTTGATTAGCGGTCCTGATTCCTAGTGCCAAAGAACTGGTCGTTTCGAAGCAAGTAGACTATCGATAGCGGGACTGCGATAAGCATTGATGTTGCGAAAAGTGGCAATTTCCATCCAACTACATGGTCTGATGGCCTCTCAATTAGCCATGTGAAGGTAAGATCGGTTCCAGAGAAGTCCTGTGTCCATCGGAAAAGATTGGTTGTATGGTGTCCAACGATGGTAACTGAGTAGTTTAGGTCATTGAAAGTGACCAGCGGCGTAGTTTCTATCCGTTCTGGGTTGCCGTCCAACTCGACTATCACCGTAGTTTGTGGAGACTGGGTTACGATAATTCCACCATCAATAGCCCTCCAACCAACGATGAGTTTTCTTTCATCAGACGATAGCAATGGAAGTTCGGCCCCTTCTGTGTCTGATACCGAGAGGACCGGTGAATCGAACATGACCATAATCGTCCCAGGGACTG
>CBFIAW010000026.1:11071-13874 GCA_965660655.1 Candidatus Thalassarchaeaceae archaeon
GACTGCCCATGAGGACAACCCACTAGATTGGGAAGTTGACTTGATAGAAACAATTGAGCCATCGAGACTCGCTGATGTAGCCATTCCTGAAGATCTGTGTTGGTGCCACTCCCCCCAAGTTGTGAACCATGCTTGTTGCCCCTCCAACCATGAAATTACGTCCTTGTCCTCCCTGATGCGTAAATCGTCAATTCTCGCCCTCCAGTGTATGCTGATTAGAGAGTCTTCCTCGGCTGATGCAATCAGAGATATGTCGGCTACTCCTTTCTCTAGGCTGGCCCCATTTCTTACAGCTATTGAGAGGCCCTCGGGTGCATCAGTCACCATGTCTCCAACTATCTGGAAGCCTGAATTAATCAGTGAGTTGCCCGTTTGGGCATCGACGAACGCGGAATTTATTCCGAACGAAATTGGAGAAGCGCCCCACCTTGAGGCATTGGTATGCCCTTCCAAGTACTCCTTGCAGGAGGAAATGACCCAATTCTCCTCAGTCGTCTCCACTCCCTCATATCCATGACAGCCGAACTCATCGCCACTCTCTAGACGTTCTTTGGCAATTACGCTAGAAAGCCATGTGTCCGACCCCCAATCACCAGAGACAGTTGGGGCGAACAAAGGGAAGCAAAGCAAGACTGAGACAATGAGTGTGGTCAATCGCCCTCCCATGAACTACTCTGATTGCTTTGATTATTCAACGTATTCAACTGTAAAGTATGAAACTGTGAACTACGCGCGGGGTACATGGGACTATCCAATGAGTCGCTCCAGAAGATTTCCTCATCCGTTGGACTCGAAGGCACGGGTGAGCGATTCTCTACCCCCCTGATATACAGGTTCCTAGAGAAATACGTTCCTTCCCTGCTTAGAAGTGTCACTAATGTACACATCAGGGGAGTCCATAAAGTGCCAATGGAGGGGGCGGCGATATTCTGCGGAAATCACCTTGGAAACCTAGATCCATTCATCAAGATCCTCGCTTCGCAGAGGCCCATTCATTTCATGGCCAAAGAAGGGCATTTCGAAAAGCAGCCAAATCGATTTGTTATGCTATCAACTGGGCAGATTGAGACGTTCAGAGAAGATGGTGGTCGAGATGCTTTAGCGAGAGCAGTCGATGTTATCGATAGCGGACGTTGCCTGGGGATATTTCCTGAGGGAACTAGGTCGAGGAGGGTTTCATCCCCGTTGCTTCAGCCAGCAAAGACCGGCTTTGCTAGGCTAGCAGCAAGATTTCCACAAGTCCCAGTCGTTCCCGTAACAATGTCAGTAGGGGCAAGGGATTTCATGCCACCTGGAAGTAAATTTCCCAAGCCATGGAAGAGAATTGAGCTGATAGTGGATGACCCAATTACTTTCGCACAGTGGGCTGAAAGTGCCCAGGGGGGTGGTATCGACGACGGATGGGTAGACGAACTGATGGGGCAAACGATAGAAGATCAGCAGGCATCTATGAGGGTGATGTACAGGAAATTCGCAGACCAGTTTATCGAGACTCTGAGAATTAGGGGTGCTCCTTGAGCGCATTCTTGATGGACCACCTACTCACACCAGTGAAAGTAATGGAGCAGTATCTGGATTTACTTAGGCGCATTCTCGATGAAGGGGCTGCCAAGGGCGATAGGACTGGGACAGGAACAATTTCTGTGTTTGGCCATCAAATGAGGTTCGACCTATCAGAAGGATTTCCTGCCATTACTACGAAGAAGGTGCACTGGCCGAGTGTAATCCATGAGTTGCTTTGGTTCCTGTCGGGTGAAACAAACATCAGATATCTCAAGGAAAACAAAGTAAGAATCTGGAATGAGTGGGCGGACGAGAATGGGGATCTTGGGCCGGTATACGGCAAACAATGGAGGTTCTGGGAGTCCAATGATGGGAAAGTCATCGATCAAGTGGAGGGTGCGATTGATCTGATTAAGAATAATCCTAGCAGCCGTAGGATAATCGTCTCTGCATGGAATGTGGGGGAATTGGAGGAGATGGCTCTGATGCCTTGTCATGCTTTTTTCCAGTTCTATGTAAACGAGGGGAAGCTTTCTTGCAACCTCTACCAGAGGAGTGCTGATGCGTTCCTCGGGGTGCCATTCAACATCTCATCGTATAGCCTCCTTACTTGCATGATTGCCCAGGTTTGCGGTTTGCAACCCGGAGAGTTCGTTTGGACGGGGGGCGATTGTCACCTCTACCTCAATCATATTGAGCAAGCCAAAATGCAAATTGAAAGAGACCCGCTGGATCTACCGAAGTTACGACTTGCCCCCTCGATATCCAGAATAGATGATTTTAGATTCAAACATATCTCTATCGAAGACTATGACCACCACCCTCACATATCAGCACCAATTTCCATATAGTGATACCATGAAGATGGCCATGATTGTAGCCATGGACGAGGATGGCAACATTGGGAGCTCAGGCAAGCTTCCATGGCGCCTTAGGAGTGACATGGTCCGATTCAAGAGTCTGACAGAAGGGGGTGGATTCAATTCTGTAATAATGGGAAGAAAGACCTGGGATTCATTGCCAGCTGACTTCACACCGCTCCCTGACAGGACTAACATAGTGATGTCCAGGGATACAAACTGGAATGCCGAAGGCGCCGTGACCGCACTATACGTTGGGAGAGCGATCGAAATAGCATTTTCTGAAGGCAGCGATGAGTGCTGGGTAATTGGTGGGTCGCAGATTTACGAGATGTTCCTGGGAAGGGTTGACGAGATACATGTTACGAAGGTCCATGTTGGTGGTAGCGGGGACGTGGCTTTCCCGAAGTGGGACAGGTCAAAATGGTCCGAGGAAGTCA
>CBFIAW010000027.1:0-13409 GCA_965660655.1 Candidatus Thalassarchaeaceae archaeon
CATGCAGGTCATTAATTTCGAGTAATGGCGTTTTTCCAGACATACTTCACCCTTACCGAAACTAACCGACTATTCAATCTCTCCCTTCGTTAGATGAGCCTATAATGCCCCTCTCACACGCATTAGTGTGAATATAGAGGGTGACGAAGGAGAAGAGGCCTCAGAAAACCTGGAGGATAGGTATAGATCACAGATTCACGAGATCATCCAGACTGAGGCAGAACGCCTGATATCGGAAAATAATGACCCAATCGAGATTTCTAGACTCTCCTCTTTGTCGCTTCTCGATCTTTTTGAGTCTGCAGACCAATCTCTAGTGCCTGCACTGATGGCAAGATTGGGGCCCGTCAGAGCCGCATTGGAGGGGCATGGGGGCGCCTTGATCGTTGCCAGCGGAGAAATCGAAGTTAGAAATGACGGAAAAAGTACCCTATCCCTGGTAATAGGTCTTGATGGGGCATGCGTTTCCTGTGGAGCAGCCCCAGGCACCCTCAAAGGCATCCAAGATGACTTATTGGCGGATGATGAGGTGGGAGTTGTCCGTTTCGACTCATCGATGCTTGATTGGTTTGACGAGATTCAGCGCGATTTCATCTTGAGGTTTGGTGGCGTAACCTTCGTCTAAACTAGTATGCTTCTGAGTTCCTCGATTGCACGGGTGGAGAATCCGAGAACGGTCACATCATCGCCCTCAATTGTCCTTGAAAACGACCCAGCCTTTCCGGCTAAGTCATATCCCCCAGCCTTCCCAATCCACGAATCGCTACCTATCAGATACTCCATTTTTTCCCCGTCTATTTCGTCAAATTCAACAATTGAGAAATCCGTCCAGATATTCGCTCGCCAACCAAAACCAACTTCTAAACCAGTCCCATCTCTGGTCATGATTGCAGTAGATGACCAAACCTTGTGCCTTCTTCCCGAGAGCCTAATCAGAGTAGAGGCGGCGCTCATCTTGTCCTTCGGTTTTCCCAAGGCGATCAGGATATCGTCGGGGTCCTCCACCAGAGTGTCGGAAACCACTATCAGTTCGTGAGAGGGATGGTCTCTAGTGTGCTGTTCCGAGGCAGCCGCCCTTGCCTTTTGCAGGCAAGTATCTTCGACTTGTAATCGAACTTCGAGCCCCGTCGAAGGCTCTGGTTCAGCCTCTTCAAGTGTGGTGAAAAATAAATCGACCCCATCGATTCCAAAATTTTTTGACATCAGCGCACGTCTTCTCTCGGAAGCCGAAGCGAGCAGAACTAGTGGCATTATTCACCTCAGAGTTCTATTATTGAACCGCATACGGGACATTTCATTGATGTGACCCCTGGTTCAGTAGCGAACCTACTCCCGCATCCGAAGCACGGAACTTGGCCACCAACTGCGGTTGCTATAGGGGTGTTGGGGGTAGGATTTTCCAATTCATCATTAGCTTCCGGCTCTGTGGGGCCCGAAACTAACACTTCGGCGGAATTCCTCCTATCCCTCCTGTCTCTTCTGCTCTTGCGACCACTTTCGCCAACACCCACTGGGTCTTCGTCAACTATCTCAACATCGTCAGATCCAATCGAGAAATCAGTTTCATCGACCAGATCTACTACGTCATCCTCCATCAAAACACTAGCGTCTTTGTCAATGGAGCCTCTCCTCCCGGCCCACCTGATTCCTTGTGCCGAAAGACCGACTATTGTAACCATTCCAAGAATAAGGACTGCCAATGCGACCCCAATTACTAGTATCTCGAAACTCTCTTGGTCCAAACCGAGGGATGATCTGAGTTGGTCAGACAGGCTTCCTCCTCCTCTGGACGACCCATCATCTATCAGGGTCCTGATTTGCCAACCATCAGATGAAGAGACGACCATCATCGTCTCCCCTGAATCTTCGGACCTATCCATCGATTTGTATTGGCCCCGGAACAGAGTGTCTGAGAGGCCTATCCAGCCTTCTTCGACGTCAATTAGTCCATACTCGACTTGTGGCCCGCCGGCCCCAACTCTATCGAAAAGCACTTGGATGCCCCTTTCTGACTCAACTACTCCTACCCCTGACATCCCCCTTGCCGGAATCCTCGTTTCCATGCCATCATTAGTCCTGAAATTTGAATCGGTTACAAATACTACCAGTTCCGAGTCCTGAGGGCTCCCCTCCCTCCATAGTGAAACCAAAGTATCGCCATCATCATCCTCGATCACGGTCAGAATCGGGAGCGACGCCTCGTCTCCCACTGCTTTTCGGTATGCCCAGTTCTCCTGACCAATCTTGCCATGCGAGTACCAAACACCTAGCCGGTCCTTTCCAGTAGTGTCGTTTCTTATTGTCTGGTACAGGATATGTGCCTGTTCATGCCCGAACTCGACCGATAATGGCTCCCTCTGTGCCGGATCAGCATCAATGTCTCTGATAATCCTGGATTGCAGGGTCCAATCATCAGAGGAAATCGGGCTCTCTGAGTGAAGAAGGAAAATACTCGTCTCATCTTCGAGACTACCGTCACTGAAAACGTCTCTGTGGTAGCCAGAAACAATAATCTCTGAGTCTCTCACATCCATGTCCACTCCCCAGTACTTGCCATCGGAAAGTGGTATTCCGGGTAGCAAGTCCTGAACGGGGGCGATTCTACAACTCGAGTCGATGGTAGAGTAACTTAGGGTCTGCATTAGGAACCAGTCCGGGCCCATGTAACGCCTTGTCCAAACAATATGTGCGAAGCCATCGTCGGTACCGAAAATTGAAACATCTCCAGACCATCGCTCCTCAATCACGTTATTACATCCGACTAGCGACCTGCTTTCGGTTAATTTGTACATCAATAGAGTGCCATCCTTCTCCCCTATTAGCAGGTCGTCTCCCTCCTCACTGTCTAGGCTGACTATTGCAACAGGCGATTCTCCGGGATTGAGTGTAGCTTCCCTAGGTCCAGATAGAGTCGTGCCATCAACTAGCAGGGTCTTGACTCGAACATTGTCCGCCCAGTCATTGTCCCCACCACCTTCCTGTAATACACTCACTCTCACTTCTATGGGTCCGGAAATATTGGGGGCAAAGGGAAAAGAAATCATTGAATGTGATCCGCCCAGAACTAATGGAATCGTTGAGTTCTCAATCATCTCCCATCCCCTTTCCGTCATCATCTCTAGGGTCCCCAAGACCTCGATCGCATCTTGTGATCCCAGATTGTCTATTCTCGCCTGGACAACAGACGATTCGTCAGGCCTTGGAATCGGGCTCGAGACGGTAATTGCTGAGATTGATCCTGTTCTGATTGCAAGATCGACTCCCGGAGGCCTCGGAGCAACAGAGAAAGTTCCCGAGAGGTCGTTGTTGTTGTCGTCCAACTCTTGGATCGAATTCAGTGGATCAATTGATATTGTTAGCAGTGAATCCCCTGTGTCCATGGGATTCCAGTAAAGGACAACTTCAACAAATTGCCCGGAATCTATGTTTGCAATCACGTATTCGTCCCGCCTCTCCCCCCATTCTTCCAGAATAACCCCAACATTGGTGGCAGCTTTATCTCCCGTATTCCTAATCGTGGCCCTGACTTCCAAGAATGTGTTGACGTATGACTCTTGCATTGGAATTCCGAATTCCTGTACTGAAACCGACTTGCTAACGAAAAGCAAGTCAGGCATAGGCTCTACGTTGTCGATTTGCACGACTCTTCGCAATTCCTCTGAGAAGACTCCCACGGCACTGACTATTCGAACTGAGAGCCTGTATTCGTCATCCTTGTATTGGGTCGTGTCCCAGTCGAAGCTCCAACTAGTCCATCCACGATCGTCATCCTCGCAGCTTACGACCCATTCATCCGGCGAGTATGTATTTTTTGCTTCCCTGAACATATGGGTGCAGTATGCGTGCCCCTGGAAATCAGGGTCATTGCTGCCATCGCCCTTCCTATTCGAGGACGAGTGCTTCATACCCGCTCTATCATCTTCTGACCATCGACCATCATGGTAATTGGTGGCATCCTGCCAGTCCTCGTTATCGATCCGCCACTGTATTGTTGCGTTTCCAATAGACTGGAATTCGCCGAAGACCTCGACGGAACCCTCAAGATCGGCAAGTCCGCTTGGACCCTCTAGGGTAATGTTGACAATTCCTACAGGGAAAAAGAAATCCGTCGTGTTGCTCCATCTGCCGATGTCGTTTCTAGCGGCAACCATGCCCGTGATCGAGACATCGGAATATCCATCCGGCAGATCTGGGACGGCGAAGGGGATGGTCCAGTTTGTGATTCCTGTCGTTCTGGTCCAGTTGACTAGAATCAACTTCTCCTTGGGCGTACTGGGGGATTTCTTGAACTTCATTTCTACTTTCGCAACAACCTCTTCTATGGTCCCATTGTTCTCGCCGTGCTCGTTAGTGTGGCCACGCAGGTTGTATGACTCCCCTTCGACAAGCCATGAGTAAGCCGCAGGACTCTCGATATCTAACCAGTGCCCCTCTTGAGGTGTTTGCGGCCCCCCCGTATCGTTGGTTACACCTCCGCCACCGAACATTTGGTTGGCAATTTCTCCACCATCAATGATGCCGAATCCATACTTAGTGTTCCAGCTATTGTCCTCCCATGTCGCGTCTGGATTCCATGCATTACTGAATTCTGATCCACTTGCGAGGAAACTCCTGATTGCTTCGTATCTCTCTATTCCGGGCTCATCCTCATCCATGAATGGCATTTTGCGCATCTCACCAATTTCCAGCATTATTGCCACAAGTCCAGCTACTGCAGGAGTTGACATGCTTGATCCGGACTTCTGCGTGTAGTCGTCACTGGCTCGGTTGACTTCCGAACCAGGAATTATGCCAGACGATTCAGCGTGTTGTGCAGAGTTGATGTTCGATCCCGGTGCCACAACCCATGGCTTCATCTCATCCCATGAGTCCTCATCATCATCATCTGTTCTCGGCCCATAGTTGGAGCTTGAGCTAATCGAGTCATCACTACGATCGATGGTATTCTTGTCATCTAGCCACCCAACGGTGATTGAGGTGTCTGCCGCCCCCACTGAATTTACGTTATTCGCCCCATCGTTCCCAATTGCGGCCACGCAGACCATGCCGAATCCTGAGGCCTGATCGACAAGACTCGCCTCTGCGGATGAACCATCTTCGTTGTTGTCTCCAACCGCAGAGCTAGCCCTGCCGAAGGACATGGACAAGACGTGAATCCCCCTACTAGATGCGTTATTTCCCCAATCGGTGTCTCTGTTGTTGATAGCCCATTGTATGCCAGCTAGTATTGATTGCGAATTCCCCCCGCCATAGTCCTCCATGACCTTCACGTCAACCAGATAAGAACCAGGGGAGTATCCCTGATTCACGCGACTCGAGTCACCGGTTCCGAGTGCTATCCCCGCAACATGCGTCCCGTGACCATCTCCATCATCGGGATCCTCATCATTGCACCCCGATTGACCAACACCGGTTGCATCGCAACCTCCGACCCACTTAGGATCATCTAAGTCATCCGGATCCTTTGTGTTGTCCTTATTGTTGTCCGAGAAATCGTCTAGGGAGAAGTGTTCATTGTCGACCCCAGTGTCAAGAATTGCGATTACTTTGCCCGAACCGTGGTACCCAAGTCCCCTCAATGCCTCGTCATATATCCCAGATTCCCTCACCTTGGAACCCTTCGTCGCTTTGTCCAGATATGGCACAATTACACTCTGTTCCTCGACGAGGACGACCCCTTCGAGACCCCAGACATCGATCAGCGAACTTACTGGGACGTGATCTAGGACAATGGCATCTAGATGATCCATTACCATGAACCAAGATTCTTCTTCTTCCCAGCCATGTTGTCCGATGATTTCCCTCAGGGAGTCGATGTCAGAGCCACCTGGGTGCCAAGCATAGTGTACAATTATCGCAACCGTTCCTCTACCGTCATCACCTATGATTGAGGTCACAGAGACGGACTCCCTTTCCTCAGCCAGAATAAGTTGAAGCCTGTCGTCGAAACCATTGGAGTCCGAGTCAGACCAGAAACCATGCCACCAACCGTATTCCATCGCAGGAGGGCTCGAATCGAGAGGGGTATGGGTTGGATCAAGATTCTTCAGACACGCTTCTTCTCCACAAAGTAATGCTGGAATCGATGGAGAAACATCCTCAAAGAATTCGGCAGAATCCGTATTTTCTTCACCTGGGGTATGAGCGGCACCGAGGGGTACATCCAGCAAGAAAAACAAAATCGCTATCACAAACGGGAATAACTTTCCTGGACTTCTGGCCATGGCTCTCTTAGAGAGCCAATGTCAAGACCTGTATAACTCCAACCTGTAAGTGCCTACTAGATTCACGCTTATGGCCACCTAATGTGATCCGAGGACAGGGAGCAATTCAACCTGCATACACCCCTATCGTCGATGGAGATAACTTCACCGTCACAAACAGGGCAAATTGTGTGCTCAGCCAACTCTTCTAGCCAGGCCCTCCTCGTCTCGAGCTCGTCACCCTCCTCCCTCAGTCTGGACAGTATCCTAGCAGCCCTACCTTCCAATTGTTTTCCTGCAGATTCCCAAGGATCTCCCTCCAAGTCCCCCATTCTAGCAGTGGCTTGCTTTCTAATCTCGTTAGACAACGAGGAAATCCCACTAGACGTGCCTATCTCGCCAACCGGGCTTGGAGCCCCCCTTGCTATTGGCCTCGCAAATATGTAAGCCAGGAAGAATCCACCAATATGCGCCATATGGGCTATGTTCGTTTCTCCAGCAGTTCCACTCTGAATCGAGTACATTTGGAAAATCTCAAGGCCCAGTCGAACGAAAGCGATCAGCCACACCGGCCATGCCCTGATGAGAAAAATTAGCGGGAATTCTATCTTATCCTCTGGCCAGCAGGCCATGTATGCCCCTAGAAGTCCGAATGCAGCCCCGCTAGCCCCAATCGCTGGGACAAATGAATTTGGATGTGACAAGATCCACGCAATGTTCCCTCCTAGGAAGCCTATGAAGTACACTGCGACCCACCTTCTTGGACCTAATCGTTGCTCTAGTGGGACTCCTGCCAATGCAATTACGAGGACGTTCCCAAGGACATGCACAAAGTCGGCATGCAGCCATGCCGATGTGAACAACCGGTGGAGGTGCGTCGGCTCTTCGATTAAACCGGGGATTACGCTGAAAATATCGATGGGATAGAAACTGAAAAGACTGTGTTCGAAAACCGACAAGAAGTACTGGACAAAGTGTACAAGAAGAAGAGAAAGCACCATTGCAAGAGCCAAGCTATCCCCTTTCCTAGCAGCGAAGGCCAAGGGTCCGACTGCAACCACGAATAGCATCGCAATCCAGAGAAAGTCGACCGCCTCTACATGACCCCAGAGAAAGTCGGTGTCCCTAGTCATTATTTGTGCCCAGATGATTGCTCTAAAGAGGGATTCGTAGTTATGGAACACTCAATATGAAAGTCCCCTCCCGATACAATATGCTTTCATCGCCCTTGGCTCAAGTAAAGGGGATTGATGTACACAGGGGCCCATTCAAGATCCTGGAAGGGGTTTCGGTCACACTTGGTGATGGGGAGATTGTTGCTGTGATGGGGGGGAATGGCTCTGGAAAGACGACCTTGATCGAGGCGTTTGCGGGAATCTTGCCATTGAGGTCTGGCGAGGTAATCTGGCACGAAGGTGATGAATCGACTGTGGTTCGAGATTCAGAGGGCAGGAGAAATCCACCCCCTCCAATGGGATTGACACTTCAGAGAGGAGGGATATGCGGTGACGAGACAGTATTCGAGAGAATGGCGTTTTCTCTCTCAGTTGCAGGTATTTCTTCGGACGTTGAGCAGATCTTGGAGCTCTTGGATCACTGGGGGCTCCGACATAGGTCGAACGACCGAGTCGCCCATCTATCTGGGGGCCTAAGACGCCGACTAGCTATTTTGTGCGGTTTGGCCCCTGCAGCACTTAGCCAGTCTCCCAGGGTGGTCCTTTTGGATGAGCCATCCGAGGGTTTGGACGAATCTGCGAAGGTGACATTGAGGGGCTGGATTAGGGCACTATCTTCTAGGAATCATGGAATTCTGATGGCAACTCACGACAAAGAACTCTCATCCTGCGCCGATAGGGTCCTAGTCATTGAGGACAAGTCCCTGAGCGAAGCCCCCGGGAACTCATCCGGCGATCTATCGAAATTGCCCGGCATCGGTCAAACCAGTGAGCAAAGCCCAATTTCATCACTAGTTCGATGGTCGATGAGGATGGAACTACGTAACCCGGTAGAAACAGTAGGCAGGGTAACACCTGCTATCGTTGCAATCCTTCTCTCATATGCTTTGATAATGGGTCACGACTTTCAGGACAATGATAGTCGACTTCTAGCAGCATTGATACTCGCTCCGGCATTCATTGCTTCGATCTCATCCCCAGCACTAGTGTCCAGACTCTCCGAGTCCGACTGCGGTCGCTGGTGGAATGCTGTAGTAGGGCCGATGGCGAGACCAGCGTTCACCATTACCGGTGCATCGATACTATTGCCAATTCCAGTCACATATCTGTCTTGGTTTGTCCTCTCTGGTTCAGTCGACGATCAAGTTTCCTCTGAAGTCATATTGTGGTTGTGGATTCCGGCTCTTGCCATGATGGACCTAGCGATAGCAGCCACAGCTCTGCACCTCTTGGTTGCCGACCTTTCAAGGTCTTCTGCCGCTCCAGCGCCGCTGCTACTAGTCGTCCTAGTCTGGCCATTTCTCGAACTGACTGATGCCCTTTCTTCCATAATTGATGAGGGGATGACATGGGGATTATCTATTCATGAACCACTGGTAACTTGCATAGTGGCTAGCCTTATCTCTGCCTTATTGTGGTTAGCAGCCGTGATGATTCCAGATTACTGACCAACAGCATTCATGACTGTGTTGTTTTTCGCAGCCATGTGAGCGATTACAGAGACTCCGCAGTCACTATTACGGTTTTAGGGATGGCATGCGCGGCAATCACGGCTTTCCTCGGCTTCTTCCAAGCCCCCTTGGTCGACCCCGACTCTTGGAACGCTCCCGAAGCATATCGTATTCTCTACTGGCATGTCCCTTTCGCATGGTCTTCATTCCTATCCTTCTGCCTACTCTTCCTTGGTTCTGTTTCATGGTATGTCAAGCGCTCCGAGAGAGGTTGGAGCATGGTTGTCATTGGTTCGGAACTTGGGTTGCTATTTGGCACTGGAGTGATAATATCTGGTCCCATTTGGGGGGCAGCCGAGTGGGGAGTGCCGTGGGACTGGGGGGATGTGAGGCTAAACACATACGCTCTGCTGACTTTGGTTGCATTGTTCCTCGTAATGTCACTAAGGAGTCAACCCGACGGGGAAGAAACCAGAGACACCCTTGCTGCCGTGGGGTTGTTTGGTTTCGTTCTGGTGCCTATTACCGCGGCTGCCACCACCATCTGGACAAATCGGCATCCAGAAGTGATTCTTAGGGAGTCGGAAGAGACAGGGTTTGACCCGGAAATATTGCAAGTCATGGGCTTCGGAGCTGTTTCATTCATGATCCTATTCAGCGGGTTGGTCTTGCTAAACTACTCAATCTACACCCTCCGAGGCGAATTAGAGGTACTGAACAGAGAGATTGACAGGGAGGGGATGCATTGACTGGAGAAATTGCAGCCATGGTAACTTATTTCCTGCTGTCACTCCTTCTTGGATACTATTCATTCAGTAGGATTTCTATCCTCATCGATCTCAAGAGGCAGATCAGCAGGAAGCCAGTCTCTGATTACGAGGAATGACTCCAGACGCTCTCGGAAGCCTTCTAACGGGGTGTCTGAGCGGAGCACTGGTAATCGTATGTCTGGGGGGTCCTTTTGCATCACTTGCGGAGCCGAACCCCCGCTATCCACAGGAAGGCTATGCGAGTCCTGCCTCAGGAAGAGGACGATCCTCTCTAAGATGCCCGACACAATTCAGCAGATGCGCTGCGCTAAGTGCGACTCTTTCGAAATCAGAGGCGGGTGGTCCCCCATGGATGGGGATGGAATAGCAGATCTGAGGATTAGGGATAATCTAGTACTGGATGAGAGGGCCAAGAAGGTGGCAGTAGACTTTTCGGTTCAGGAAATAGACTCGCGAACAAATAGGTTGCATGTCGATGTTTCCGGAACCATTGACGGTTACGAATTCCATGATTCGCACTCACCCCTACTGCAGACTAGCAACGCAGTGTGCACCCCCTGCACAAGAAAGGATGGCGATTACTTCGAGGCAATAGTCCAACTGAGATCCGCTGGGAGGAAACTGAGCGTAGAAGAGCTTTCCAGCCTCAGGTCCACCTTGGACGAGTTGCTACAGTCGATGGAGCGAAACCCCATGTTTTTCGTCTCAAAAGAAGGGCCAGTAACGGGTGGCTGGGACCTCCAAATGGGTTCCAAGAGCCTCGCAAGGACTTGGGGGAGAAAACTAACCAAATCATTCGGTGGTTCGGTCAAGGAGAGCTCAACAGTGGTTGGTGTTAACGAGGGTGTCGAAGTCACAAGGCTGACACTCAGTTACAGAAAGCCAGCTTACTCCATAGGAGATGCAGTCAGGTTCAAGAAATCACTCTGGATCGTTGATAGCTGGCAGAAGAACGGCCCGATTCTGAGGAAGTTGAACAGATTCGAGAGGACCGGAGCCACATGGCGGGACATGGAGGCTTCCAGCGTAGTTTGCGCGCAATCAGAACAGCGGATTGTACAGGTCCTCAATCGGGACAGCTCTGCTGCTGAATTCATGGACCCCACTGACTACAAGGTCTCCACCGTTGCCCTCCCATACGATGATGATGGCCTGTCCGAGGAATTACGCATCGGCTTCATAGATGGGATGTGGCTAGCACTGCCACTATCTGGCAAAGGAGGTGGAAAATGAGCGAGCCCGACTTCAACCAACTTCTTTCGAAGTACGATCGCAGGGACATGGCCGGTTTCACTAGGAAGTTCGTAGACGACCTAGGGGTGGCCATTTCCACCGAGATGGGAATAGCCGAAGATTGCGATTGGAGCGGTGTGATTTGCCTCGGCATGGGCGGCTCAGCGGCAGGCGGCCTGTTCCTGAAGGCAATATCTGATGAAACTGGAGGGCTACCATTTGTCGTTTGGAGGGACTACGGCTTGCCCAGTTGGTGGGGGCCCGAATGGCTAGTATTGGCCACTTCCTACTCGGGCGGGACCGAGGAGACCCTCGATGCCGTCAAAGAGGCAATATCCGGAGGGGGGACAATCGTCGGAATCTGCTCGGGGGGGGAATTGGGGGAGATTCTAGCCGAAAGTGAAGAATCAGTGTGTCTGAACGTCCCATCTGGGCAAATGCCCCGTTCCGCCTTCGGCCACATTTTCGGTACGCAACTCTCTGCCTGCTGGTCCCTTGGACTCCTCCCTGAACCCAGTGAAGAAGAAATCACGAAAATGCTCCAGCGTCTTTCCACAGTGTCTTCCGATGCTGATTTGTCGGGAAACTCTGGCATGGCGGCCACGCTTTCTCGTTCCCTTGTGGGAAAGGAGTTGGGAATCGTCTCACCAACCTGCTTAGGGCCTGCAGCTTACCGTTTTTCGTGCCAACTGAATGAGAATTCAGCCAAGTTCGCTAGAGCATCGGAAGTACCTGAAATGAATCATAATGAGATAGTGGCCTGGACTGGCAAAGCCTCTGAGAACAGTGCTCTGCTATTACTATCATGCGAAGGCCTTCATCCACGGACCGATTCTAGGATCGAGTGGATGCTGGATGAGGTGGAAGCGACCCCAACATGGGTCATCGAGTGCGAGGGAGAATCCTTGCTTGAAAGGCTCCTTTATGCGGCTCATGTTTCTGACTGGATATCAATCGGAATCGCTGTCCTGACGGAGGAGGATCCCTCTGACATGCCTGCAATCGAGTCTCTGAAGTCTCACCTAGGCTCAATTCAGTAGAGTGGGCCCAGTACGAGCCTTGGATCCGGGTAGTCGAGCAGTGCCTGTTGCCTGTCTTCGGGCGCGACCACTCCAGGGAGATCATGAGTCTCAGGCTCGACCAGAGAGAGCTGGAAGTGTAGGTGTGACTCCCATCCACCGTTTTCGTGCTTATCCCCCATCCAACAGATTACCTCGCCAGCGGAGACTGGTTGGCCGGCTCGTTTACCGGCAATCGAGGCTGCATCGAGGTGCCCGTATAGGGCCCAGAGCGGAACGTCGCCAATCAAGTGCTTGGTAATCACCACATTACCGTAATCGCCGTCGGCGGGATTGTAGCCGAAGTGTGAGATCTCTCCATCGGTGAAAGCCATACACGGCGTGCCGACGGGTGCACCGATGTCGATTCCAACGTGGAGGAACCGACTTCCCTCAAAGAGGTCGGTCGAATACATCCCCGGGCGCAGTTCATCGTATCTCCCGATGTCATATTCGTACTTTGAGGGCGAGTCGTCGCCCGATGTGAAGTCCCGCACTTCGTACTCATCAGGAAGATGTACCACGGGGTGGTAATCGTGAGCCGGCCAGTCAACCATGGATTCGCGAAGAAGGAGGACTAAATCACTCCTCTTCTGCTTCCTCAGCCAGTTTCCTGACACCACTCTTCTCTCTGAGGTTCTTCTTGACCTTGGCACCGAGTTCGGACATTTGCTCAGTTTGCCATATGACATTCCCCGGTCCGTCGGTCAGTCGAGTCCGAGCCATATCATAGGCTGCTCGTGCTTGACCGAGTTCAAATCCAACCTCGGTGAACGACTCGAGGAACAAGGTGACCTTGTCGTGGAGGGAGCCTGCTCTCTTCAGCAACTCCATTTGATTGCGTGACTGGTTCTCGCGATTCCACAGTTCTTTGATGAGCAGTAGGGCTAGCATGATTGTAGAACCGCTGACTACCTTGACCCGGCGATCTTCGACTAAATCCTCGTATAGGCTGGCATCGGACCTCATTGCATCAATGAATGCGCCCTCTAATGGGACGAGCATTAGGACGAAGTCGAGGGTGTGGATGCTCTCCATATGTTCATAGTTCTTGGAGGCTAGTTTCTTGGCATGGTTCCTAATCGACTTGCAGTGATTCTTCATTGCAATAATTGCTTCTTCTTCATCTCCCGTGTTAACACGGCGAGCGCTGGCGACATATTCTGTGTATGCGGTCAACGAGACCTTGGAATCAATGACAATTTGGCGATTATCAGGGAGATTTAGGACGAAGTCGGGTTGCTTACGCTTCCTGTCCTCTCCTGTCTCGGAAAATTGCTTGGTGTAATCTCTACCTTCTTTGAAGTCCATGCTCTGAAGAAGATTCTCGACCACCACCTCGCCCCACGCACCTTGAGCCTGAGAATCACCTCTTAATGCCAGAGACAACTCGCGAGTCTCCTCAGAGAGAGTTATTCCTAGTTTGCTTACATTAGTGACCTCGTTACTGAGGTCAGCAGCTCGCTTGATACCCGCTTTTTCAGTATCTTGAATAGCCTTGATGTAATCATTCATGCTA
>CBFIAW010000028.1:0-12933 GCA_965660655.1 Candidatus Thalassarchaeaceae archaeon
ACAAATGACGATGGCATCAACTCCCCGGGAATTCAGGACTTGGCAGCCTCCCTGAACGGCAGAGGCCATCCGGTAGTAGTCCTCGCACCGCTAACCGAGCAATCCGCGGCAGGGATGAAACTCACCCTTCGTGATGACATGATATTCCAGGAGCACACGGATATCGCCGATAGGATCAGGGTCGATGATGAGGTCCCCCTCCGGGTATTCTCACTGGATGGATCCCCATGCGACTGCGTCATCGTCGCCATAGACGGGGGCTTGAAGTCCTGGGCACCGGAGATTGAGCCCTGGATGTGCATTTCTGGCATAAACAGAGGGCCAAACCTCTCAGTCGACGTCCTCCACTCTGGGACGGTATCCGCTGCCCGAGAGGCCGCTCTCTACGGATTGCCATCCCTCTCAGTCAGCCTCGCGACCCACTCCCATCAGGACTACTCCCCCTCCATTGAAGCAACTCTGGATGTATTGGACCGACTTTCCGCGGTTGTTAGGGAGAAGCCAGACAACATCTTGAGGCCCGATGGATCCAAGAAAAGGCCCACTGAAAGCTCAGGCTCGGACTCTCTTAGGTCTTGGTTCCTACAGGGAAACCTGTTCCTGAACCTGAATGTCCCCGAGATCTGGAAGGGAACGTTCCAGACGGTCCCCCTTGGTGCTAGGTGGTATCACAACGCAACCGACATGACGGACAAGGGGCCTGTTGGCGTGGCTTTCGAGGTCGGCGCAGCCCGAATCGTCGATGAGGACATAGAAATGACGGACTGCAACGCAGTAGCATCTGGCTTCGCATCCATAACCCCCCTAGCAAGCTGGCCCCAGAACCACCCCCTGGGGGTGCCGCAGTCAGTGATGGAAGAATCCACCAAGATGGGGGTCGAGGGTATGCCTCACTGGTTCTAGCGCCCGTCAAGAAGATGATGCAGAATCGCGATGCACGAGTGACCCTGCAACCAACGCCCCCCCAGGGAGAGGGAAATGGCACCCCGTAGTGCTGACCTGTCATCCTCGGTCAGGGGTTTGTCATCGGAGATGACGAATCCCAAATCCGTCGTCGAGGGGACCTCCGAATAACCCCCTCCCTCAGCATCGAGAACCACCGGGGAAACGCCTTGAGAAGCCCATTCATCGATAGTCTGCCCCAAGCCCCCCCCGGAGTGGAGAATTCCCATTGTGAACTCCTCGAAACGTCCCCTCGGAGGGACCGCCGTTTTCAAAATGCCCTTGATCTGTCCAGCGATCGATCGCTCGTCAGGCCTAACTCCCCTCAGAATGGAGCCATTGAACCAGATTCTCCTAGGTGGCCCATCGCCACCCATCAGGTGCAGCATCACATGGCTGTCTTCCCTGATTCCGTGTGAGACGAAAAGAGCAGCATTTACGGCCCTTGCAAGGACATCCATCCTCCCTCCCGACCCTGGGAGGTCATTCAGGTTCAGGGCCCCGGAACTAGGGGCTCTGTGGCCAATGATCGCGAACCACCTTTCCAGCCGATCACCCCAGATCGAGCTCATCATCAAGCCCCATCATGGACTCCATTTGACGCCTCATCTTCCGGTCCCCTCTGAATCCACGCATCATCTTCTTGCTCCTATTCCACTGTGTTATCAGTTCTTTGACCTCCCTCTCCTCGCAACCAGAACCTCGCGCAATCCTCCTGATCCTGCTCGACTTCAGTAGCAAGGGGTCATCCTTCTCCTCCTGAGTCATCGAGTCCATCACAATTCGATACTTGTCAAGATTCGCCTGCATCTGCCTCTTCTGGGTCACGCCCATGTTCCCCATCCCTCCGAACATCGTGTCAGGCAAATGCGAAAGCACCTTGTCCAATGTGCCAATCTTGCTCATCATCTCCATCTGGGCATACATGTCTGTTAGGGTGAACCTGCCCGACATCAGCCTCTTCGTCAGGCGCATTGCCTCCTGTTCGTCAAGATCCTCAGGCGCTAGGTCGATTAGTCCCTTGATGTCGCCCATGCCCAGCAATCTGGAAATGAAGCGATCAGACTCGAACTTCTCGATATCTCCAATCCTTTCCCCCTCTCCAACGAAGACTATCGGGGCCCCTGTAGTGGAAACTGCGCTTAGCGCCCCACCCCCCCTCGCCGTCCCATCTAACTTGGTCACTATCGTCCCAGTTACGCCCACAAGTTCGTGGAACGTTTCTGCCATGGGTCCGGCTGCCTGGCCAACCTGTGCATCAATAACTAGGAAACGCTCTGAGGCGTTGGCAATACTCGCAATCTCAAGGAGCTCATCCTTCAGTTCTCCATCAAGACTGTCCCTCCCAGCCGTATCAATTATCACCACATCAGCAGTACCGACTTTCTTCAGGCCGTTCCTGACTATTTCTGATGCTATCTTGGCACCAGGTTCCCCGTAGACTTCTACTCCAGTCCCTTCGAGCATCTGGCTTAGCTGCTCGAAGGCACCCGGCCTATGCACATCGGCTTCAATTACTGCTACCTTTGCACTGTGGCTCTTTCTCCACCAATCTGCTAGCTTCGCAGTAGTGGTGGTCTTTCCTTGCCCATAGAGGCCCACCATAAGGACAGTCTGATTGTGGGGTTTGATTACCCGAGGAGGCCCGAGGATCCTGACCATTTCAGAGTAAATTAGGTTCATTGCATGGGTTTCTAGCCTAACTCCCGGCCTCGGCTCCTCCTCGACCATCCCTCTTTCGACTCTCTCGGTGAGCTCCTTTGCCTGCCTTACGTTGAAATCAGCCTCGAGGAGTGCTCTCCTGAGTGATTTACTCAGTTCCTTTACGGTCTCCTCGTCTATCTTCCTCTTTCCCTTCAGAAGTCCTATTGAACCGAGAACTCTACGCTTGAATCCCTCTAGCGCCATGAGTTTCGGCATCAATCGTGTGGTTTGAACATTGTCTGAGTAATACCGTGATGGAATACTTCCATATCCGCTGTACTGAAAGGGAGCCCGGCATGGGGGGGATATGGCTGAAGCCCCCATTGAGATGTGGGAGATGCAAGTTGCCTTCGCAATCGGGCTGCTGGGAATCTACGTCGGTTGGCGGGGAACAATAGCCAAAATGACCGGGTTTTACGATCTATCTGGGGCTGTAAAGACACTACTTTACGGAATAATCGCCGGAGTTCTAGCCGCTTCCGCAATAGACGTTCTAATTCTAACCGAAGTCCGAACCGGGACTCAGAACATCATTTCCCTTAGTGCAATTGCACTGATGATTGCACTTGCTGAGTCGTCATTCTCACTTTTCGTCCTCGGTCGCTCTAATATCGTTGGATTGAGGGCATGCGCCCCATACGGATGGACACTTGGATTGGGTTTCGGGGCAATGCGATCCGCTCACCTAAACGTCCGACTGTTCGATCCAGAAGTCTGGGAGGGGACGGGATTCAGTATTCCGAATATTGTTTTGGCTTGCGTTCTAACGGTGATTACCTGCATTGGGCATGCATCCATAACTACGTGGCAGGGCTCTATGGTCATAGAAAACAGTCGATTCCGACCAATAATTTACGGGTCCATCGCTCGTTCCGCCCTAATCTTGTCCACACTTCTAGCGGTCTTCTTCCCACCCACACTAGCCTTGGTCGCCCCTATCGTGGCATGGTCTTGGTTCCCTGCCCAGGAGTCGTGGTTGCCATCCGGACTCACCCCTGCAGCAAGACAGGCGTATAGGCGCACGTTGCGGCAAGCAGAAATTAACAAATCTAGAGCAGACAGTCGAATCAGGGGAAAGTTAGTCGAATCCGACGAATAGTGTTAGAGATCGGCCATTACCGGTAATTTCCCGTTATGGCGCAGGATTATATCCAATCTCATATTCATTTGGCTGATGCGAGTCATTATCGCTGGTGCCGGCGAGGTCGGCCGTGGTGTCGCCGCAGCGCTTCGAGGTGAGAAGAGGGGCGTTGCGATGATCGATCCTGATCCTAATGCGATTAGTGATTCCCAGTCCTTGGATTGCCTTCTGATAACTGGAAACGCCCTTTCTAGGGATTCTCTAGTCCGCGCCGGCATCAGCGATGCCGAGATAATCGTATTCGCCACAAATGACGACAATGTCAACATCTTGGGCTGTGCATTCGCCAAACGGGTATTCAGTGAGCAGGTTGTGGATAGGACTGCTTCTGGACTAATTACAATAGCCAATGTTCGCGATTCAGAAATCACTCATCCTTCAAGGGGAGCCGGCCCACTTGAGAACTGGGCACGAACAAACTTCGTCGTCTCCCCCTCCATGGATGTCGTCGAACAGTTGATTTCCGGCTTGGTCGCACCATCTCTTTCCGACGTAATCCCCCTGGGGGATAATGCATGGATAGTCGAGTCTTCCGTTTCTATTGGCTCTCCAATTATCGGATCAACTACTGGTGATGCCAATGCTAGGGCTGGCTCTGATCCTGACTATCCAAGGATTATCGCGATGAAGGCTCGAGGGAGCAAGGGGCGAATAATCTCCGGAAATGAATTAATCCAAGAAGGCGACATGCTCGTCTTTGTGAGTGGCTCTACAAAATTCTTTGGAGAGGTGGCTAGAATGGTCGGGGATTTAGATTCTGAGATGCCAGAAAAGCCGACAGTTGCTGTGTTCGGGGCCACAAGCTTCGGGAGTAAGTTGGCGGAGCACTACTTGAATAACGGCTCGAATGTCGTTATCATCGAGCCAGACTTGGATGCAGCCAATGCAATCGTCGGGTCAAGGATAGGCGTCAACAAGCGTCTCGATGTGATTCATGGCGATCCCCAGGACGAAGATCTACTCAGAGAACTAGCAGTCGAGGACCATGATATCGCAATATCCGCTTTGAGTGATGATAATCTGAATATCTCAATAGCAATGAGGACCTTCGACAAAGGCGTCTCCAGGACTGGTTTGCTCTTGAAGGACAGGGCCCTAGTAGAGGCCATTCAGAGAATCGGACTCAGGCCGGTGAGTAAGCGAAGGGTAGCCGTCAAGTCGATACTCAAAGCAATTCACATGCACGTCCCGGGACTCTATGAGCCCATCCCCAGGATCCCATCCCTGGTATCAATGTCCGCAGAGATTAACGCTGGGAACTCATTACTGGGCAAAGAATTGGACGAAGTTGAGGATATTATCGGAGCAAACCTCGTAATGCTCGAGAGGAGGGCCGTGGATGGCAGCTTCAGCCACATCGTGGAAGAAGAAATTGGCTCCTTGGAGGAAGGTGATCGGATTTATCTCATTCTGGAAATTGACGATGTAGGGAAGGCAGAGGAGTCACTACGGAGTTAGTATGCGCTGGGAGGTTGTGAGCCTAGTTCTTGGATGGACCATTGGTTTGGTCTCATTGCCACTGGTGATCGTTGGATTGTACAGCCTCATTGCTGAGGGACTTGAACCAGCGATTCGTACATTTGCAATACCTACTCTGATTTCCATTTCATTGGGGTACTCGCTCGTCTTCCGCGCTCGGGTTTCAGATCCATCTGCAAGGGTCAGGGATAGGGAGGCCTTTGCCTCAGTCGCCTTGGGCTGGATTCCCGTAGTTATCGTCGGGGCTTTGCCCCTATGGCTGGGGGGGATGTTCCATGGCCCCTTTGGGGGGTATTGGAATCCCGGACAGGATAACTCTACAAGCCAGATTCTGTATGGGCTCCTACACTCTTGGTTCGAGTCTATGTCTGGTTTTACAACCACTGGTGCCTCGCTCGTTGATCCTGCCACTAGTCCCCTTTGCGGCTCCGGGCTAGCAGGAATCAATGAATTCGAAGGGGACTGCTTAGGTGGTCAGAGGAAAAGCCTCATTCTCTGGAGATCAATATCTCAGTGGATTGGTGGAATGGGCGTCATTATGCTGGGTCTCCTAATTTTCTCAAGAGCTCTCGGAGGGGGGATGGCCCTTGCCAGGGCCGAACTAACCGGCCCCTCGGTCTCCAACCTAGGGACAACTCTCGAGAGCACTGCTCGGAAACTATGGGCGATTTACGTAGGTCTGACCTTGCTCGAGGCAATCCTCCTTTTCCAATTCACTAGGATGGATGCATTCGATTCTGTGAACTATGCCCTTACAACAATGCCCTCTGGGGGATTCGGAACTACTGACGGGGGGATTATGGACTTCGATGACGCCATAATTGAGTCGATTGTAATGGTCTTCATGCTTCTTACATGCATCAACTTCAGTCTGCTATATTTTGCATTCTCCGGCAGATCTAATGAGATCTGGAAGGACGAGGAGCTGCGAACTTACCTGCTAATTGTATTCGTTGCATGGATTGCTATGGCAGTCAATATCTCTAGTTCAGAAGAATTGGGATATGGCATACTGGAATCTATCAGGCACTCGATTTTCCAGGCTATTTCGATTACAAGCACTGGCTATTCTAGTGCAAACTTCTCTAATTGGCCAGTTTTCAGCCAGTTCGTTTTACTCCTTCTCATGATAATCGGTGCAAGTGCCGGTTCCACAGGGGGCGGACTAAAGGTTCTGCGAATCAGGATTGCATTCGAACTAGCGAAGAGGGAGGTGATAAAAATCATCCAACCCCGTAAGGTTGTGGCAATTCGCTTCAACCAATCCGTTGTCGATGAGGAAAGGGTATGGATTATCTTGGGCATGATCAGCTCTTGGTTGGTCCTCGTCACCGCATCAATGCTGACTATTTCTTTCCTAGAACCAGATCTAGAAATGGTCGATGTGCTATCTGTCTCAATCTCCCTTCTAGGAAACACGGGTCCGGCCTTGGGTGATTTCGGGCCTTCTGGAGCAGCTGCCTCGTGGGCCGGCCTCAGCACGCCATCCCTACTGGCTTCTACGATGCTGATGTGGCTCGGTCGTCTTGAACTGCTCACAGTACTGGTGCTGCTTCATCCGCGGACTTGGGAATCCGACTAGCCGAACCTATCCAGGGTCGGCTGAGAGTCATCTACAATATTATTCTCGGAATCTTCCACTACCAAAATCTCGTCATCCTGCCTCGACTCTTCTCCTTCGAACGCCTTCACTATTGCCTTCCCACTCTTGCTGGATTTGGGTATTCCGTGCATGGCAAGGTGATCCTCCGCCACCAATCCGATCTTCTTTGCCACGCTGAAGTCACCCTCTGCCCCCCCTAGGCTGGGATTGTGAATTGCCAGTAGGGTCGGCCATAGGTCATCTCTAATCGAAGATCTGCTCGTTCCTAATGACTCCGATAGCCTGGATATGACCCCTCCAGTCCTCCACGACTCACCCCCTCTCCTAAGAAAATCCGGAAAGCTAACGTACACATCATTACCAGTCTTCTCCGTCGAGACGGCAGCTATGGCCTGAGCAGGCAATGCTGACCCCCAGTACCATGATCTGAAGGCGCGATTGGAGTATTTTGTAGCAAGAAAAGAATCCGATCTGCACATGGCCCCTGAGATCTCCTCCAGACCCGAACCAGTCATAATCGACTGGTTGTTCCAGGCGAACCAAGCTAGCATCTCGTCTGGGTCCTTGTCGGAGTTGCGGACAATCTCAGAAACACTTGCACCCGATGGGGCGAGGTATGCCCTCTTCAGAGACTTGAACACGTTCACTTGGGAGTCCCTTAGGACGGCATCTGAGAGGTCATCAACAGAACTCATGTCAATGTGCCCATCAACTACGTTTGAAAGGGATTGAAGATCCCTAACCAGAGCCCTAAGATCCCCTGGGTTCCCATCGATCAGAGCATCAAGAGACTCGGGATCGATCCCGATGCCCTCAGAGTCCAGTACTCTGAGAGCAATCCTCCTGAGGTCTGATCTATCTACTCTCTCGAATGTTACATTCTCCGAGACCCTCAGTACCCTATCCCTGTTGGACCTCCAGTTACCTCCCTTGCCCCATAGCTTCATCGGGTCATTGCACGTCATTATCACGGGATGATTAGTATTGCTCAGAAGGTTGAGTAGCTCCGCCTTCCCCCCCGAGTCACCCCTTAGGGCCGGGCCATCTTCATCAGGGCTCATCGTTTTCTGAATCCGATCCTCCGAGATCTTTGCGAATCCCCCGCTAAGGTGATCAACCTCATCAAGCAGAATCACCGTCCTCCCGGGGGCTGTCGAGTTTGTAGCGAATTGGTCCAGTGAGATATGTTGAGACCCCCTAGTCGCCGAACCTCTGATGGCCGCCGCGTTCCTCTGCTCCGAAGCATTCAGCTCGACAACCGTCCATCCCCTTTCTCTTGCCAATGCATGCGCTAGAGTAGTCTTACCGACTCCCGGTGGCCCTGAAAGAAGCAAACCTCTCTTTTTTGGTAGACTTTCTGCAGACCAGCTCTCTAGCCACAACCTGACTCTCCTTACCTTGTCCCCGTTCCCTTCCATTTCAGATAGGGTCGCGGGTCGATAACGCTCCGTCCAGTCATCAGGCCTCCTATCTACTTCCACGAGCCCAAATGCCCTCGGCGACACTTGAAGATTAGCCTAGAATAGAGATGGCAGGGAGCCAGAGATTAGACATTCAATGAGGGAATCGGCATCTACACGAACCTGCTTCTGGTCATCCCTTCTCCTAATTGTTACTGTACTGTCATCGAGAGACTGGTAATCGACTGTCACAGCCCATGGTATCCCGATCTCGTCCGATCTGGCGTATCTTCTGCCTATTGACCTGCTAGTATCAATTTCTGCGATAACCCCGGAGATTGAACCAATTCTGACTAACAATTCTCTTGCCATTAAGTCCATCCCATCTTTGTCGAAAAGTGGCAATACAACGAGGTCATAAGGGGCAACAGAAGGCTCTAGGGATAAAATCGTGTACTTCTCATCTTCTTTTTCCAATTCCAGATAGTTGTGATCTAGTATATGCCAAATGATCCTATCGATTCCGAAAGAAGGCTCGATTACATGGGGCGTGAAGTACTCCCCGGAAACTACCGATTCTTGGTAACTTCTAGTCACCATATCTTCACCAATTTCTACACTAGTTCCATCTGCAAGTAAGAGTGGGAAGGGCATTTTCTTTGGTAAATCGGTTAATTCCGAGAGGGCAAGAGAAACCTCGGAAGCCTTTTCTCTGAAAACCGGGCCAATCACCGACCCTATTGGTTTGAGGACCTCCCTGCTCTCCTTCACTGGGGAATCATAGCTTCTCCATGCTCGCATTAGTCCAGATTTCGAGAACTTCTCGTGTGACTCCAGGTCATGACATGTTCTATTCGCTATCCCTACAACTTCGACCCAACCATGTTCCCCATTTATCTCACAGTCCCAGCAGTCGGATGCGTAATGAGCCATCTCGGAACTAGCGTGTTGCCTGAATCTAACTTTTGAAGGTTCAATGCCCACATCCTCTAGGAACTGCATCGTCATGGCTAGGAACCAAGCCACGGTGGGATGCTTGACTATTCCTGCTTCGAATGCTTCTTCGAATGTGACCTCTTTCTCACCAGAGTGGGGCCCATCTGGGTCGGGCAGAATGCTAACAATACCTGGCCAGCTGCTCAAGTCACTAGAAGGAGGGCCTTCCGGGTCAATGAAATACTCCAATTCTGCCATATTGAATTCCCTAAGTCTTATCATCCCCTGGCGTGGACTAATTTCGTTCCTATACCCCTTGCCGGTTTGCATTGCTCCGAAGGGTAGCCTCTGCCTGAAATGTCTGTAGAGCGCGGGATAAAGCATGAACATCCCCTGTGCAGTCTCAGGCCTCATGAAAGCGGTTCTAGAACCACCCATTGCGCCAATACTGGTTTGAAACATCAGGTTCATCGGACTCGCCCCCTCCCAATCCTGAGCATCACAACTGGGGCACTTGATGCCCTCCTTTGCAAACAACGCATCAAGATCAGCTGAATCTAGAGAGTCCGGATCCTCATGAAGATCGCCTAGAAGGTGATCGCTTCGAAATGCACCTTTGCAGGACTTGCATTCTGACATCTTGTCATTTAACTCTCCAACATGCCCACTCGCTACCAGAACCGACTCTGGAGTGATTGTCGGAGAATCTATCTCTACTACGTTGGGCACTTTGCTCCAATGTTCGATCCATGAATTTACCACCCGACGCTTAATCCTAGCACCTACTGGCCCGTAGTCAACAAGTCCCGACACACCACCATATATCTCGAATGATGGGAGTACGACCCCCCTTCTGCGAAGTAGGGAGGACAATCTGGACATCCTTCCTTTCTCGTCCATATGGGCTACGACAACCAACCGTGGTTTTCAAGCCATCCTAGTGCAAAGGGCCATTGTCCTGTTTGAGAGGCCATGATGAGTTATTCAGGCATATTATTGCCAAATTTCCATGTTTATTGAGAAGCATTCATTTATGCAATCGATACCCTGAAACGCAAGGTGGTTTGGAAAAAATGCCAGAAATAACGTATGTCTCAGAACTTTCCGAGACCGAAGACATTCTGAGCAAACTCTCACCCCCGGTACGAAATTGGTTCCAAGATAAATTCCCCGATTTCACAGAGCCCCAGAAGGTTGCCATTCCTCAGATATTAGCGGGCGAGCATCTACTTCTATGCTCTCCAACTGGATCTGGGAAGACGTTAACGGCATTCCTTACGATAATTGACGACTTGGTTCGTAAATCTCTGAGTGGCACGCTTCCAGACACCGTACAATGTATCTACATCTCCCCAATTAAAGCCCTAGCAAACGACATTCAGAAGAATCTTATTGGCCCTCTTACTGAAATAAAGGAAAGATTCCTACCAGGCAGGGCACAGGAGATCAAGGTTGGACTTAGAACGGGGGACACTCCACGGAATGAACGCGAGAGGATGCTCAGGAAACCCCCTCATATCCTTATCACGACACCTGAATCATTGGGACTTGCTCTTGCATCGAAGAGGTTCCGTCCGCTTCTGAATGACTTGAAGTGGTTGATTGTTGACGAGATGCATTCTTTGGTGCCCTCCAAAAGAGGAACTCACCTTTCTCTGAGCCTCGCACTAATGGACTCAGTAGTGGATTCTGATGTGCAGAGGATTGGAATCAGCGCAACAATGGAGCCCCTTAACGACGTTGCCGAGTTTCTAGTTGCCAGCGATTCTCGAGAAGATGGAGGTGATAATCAGAGAGTCTCCATAGCTAAGATATCTGGGTCAAGGAAACTGGACCTTGACATCATACTGCCTACTCCAAGATTCACATCCATCCCAGTGAAGGAGGTTCTAGATCACAATATTGACAGAATTAAGGAACTAGTAGAGGCCCATACTACAACCCTGGTTTTCGTAAATACAAGGAATATGACGGAGACATTCGTACAACGGCTCAAAATTGCAGGTGTGGCCGGTGTCGAGGGTCATCATGGTTCTATGGACAAATCTATCCGACTAGATGTCGAGCAGAGGCTCAAGGATGGAAAACTGAGATGCGTGGTATCTTCTTCGAGCTTGGAAATGGGGATTGATATTGGTTCTGTGGACTTGGTAATCCAAGTTGGATCCCCCGGTTCCATAGCCACTGCGCTTCAGAGGATTGGCAGGGCCGGTCACCAAGTTGGGGGATTGCCCAGAGCCAGGTTCCTACCCACTTCATCTCATGATCTACTCGAGATCGTGGCGCTGCAGAATGGAATACTTTCGGGCAATATGGATCTGCTTAAGTTCCCTCAGAACTCCCTCGACGTCCTAGCCCAGTTCCTTATTGGATTGACTATTATCAGGGAATGGGACATCGATGAAGCATACGAGCTCGTGCAAGCCTCTTGGCCATATCGTAATCTTCCCTATGATGACTACATAGAAGTCCTCGATCTCCTGGAAGAAGAGAGGAGAATATGGGTCGACTGGGAGGAGAATCGTTTCGGAAAGAGGGGCTACTCACAGATGATTTACTATACCAATATTGGGACCATATCTCCTGATAATAACTACCTAGTTTTCACTTCCGATGGTACTCTCGTTGGACAGCTTTCTTCCTCGTTCGTTTCTAGTATGAGGAACGGAGACGTATTCCTTCTAGGGGGTTCGACATATAGGGTCGCCAACGTAATAGGGACTAGGGTGAATGTCACCCCTGCAACAGGATTCAGACCGACTATCCCATCTTGGACCGGTGAAGCGATGAGCAGAACTAGCGAACTAAGCGACGAGGTTCTCGGATTGTTGAGTCTCCTCTCTGTCCAATATCGGACAGGCCGTTCGATCACTCCTTTCTTAGTGGACGTCTTGGGCCTCAATAGGCCCGTAGCAAACGCATTAACCCAGTTCCTCGATGAGCATTCGGCTACAACCTTCCAAGTCCCATCTCAGGACCGAATTCTCGTTGAGCAAGTAGAAGCACCACTTCCAACATATGTCGTAACTACTTGCAGAGGACGTGCATTCAACCTTGCACTGGGGTATCTGTTTGCAGGTATGGCAACTAGAGATGAGATCATCGTGCACGAACTGTCCTTCGATGAGAACGGCTTCATGGCAAAATTGAGTCACGAGGTAGAGGTTTCGTTAATTCCTGAGGTTTTCCGTGGGAGGGGTAGCGAGGAAATCCTGAACAAGTACCTAATCGACTCGCAACTATTTGCAAAGCGGTTTCGAGAGGTCTCATCTAGGAGTATGCTCAATCCTCGCAGAATTGGAGCCGAAGAAGTTAGCCCGAAGCAATTCCAAGTCAAAGCAGAGCAAATAATGAATCGTCACAGGAAGATGGACGAATCAGTAATTGTGAGGGAGGCGATGAATGAGATTCTCACCACTGACTTGGGGATGGACCAACTTAGACAATTCATGGAAAGGATGGATAGCGAGGACGTTCGAATTGTCCATCGTAGAGTCAAGATCCCTTCTCCTTTGGGACTGACTCTCTTCATGTCCTCATTCGAAGACCTTCTTTCCCTACGAACCAGGGCCTATCTGATCAAGGATGTCGACCCCGAGATCCTGAGGCGGCTACTCGGAGCAAGATCGCTCGCAACCGAGCTCGACAAAGAAAAATTGGGCGATTACTATCAATCGAAGGTATCGGTGCCGACCAATGCTACTGAACTACTTAGGCTGATGGACATG
>CBFIAW010000029.1:0-12368 GCA_965660655.1 Candidatus Thalassarchaeaceae archaeon
TATTCCATCACGATCCTATGAGCAACACCTCGTCTTTGTCAGCCACTGTATCCATGGTCAGCGAGGTTGGGTGGATCCCCCCCCTTGAGGAGGGTGCTCCCGGAAATGCGGGCATTGGCACCGCATTCGCCACCATAGAGGGAAGGAACGCAATGCGCATTAACATCGGAAACGCCCCCTCAAGTGAGAATCTCCCGCTGAACGTGCTAGCCGAGATCGACCCCCTGCCCTCCAGCCTGTCGGTCCAGATTCCTACTGGTTCCGATGCAGGACCATCCCTCGACATTCCCGAACTAAACTCTTCACAGGGAATGACTGGGGTCGCATTCTTCATCGGGGGGTTCTCGGATCTGGGGAGGTCGGTAAACGGGGTCCTATCTGGAATAACCACGGACATCTCCACTGGATCTAGTAACGGTGATGGGAATTTCTCATTCTCTCTGGGTCTAGAAGCCGACTCAAATTTTGACTTAGTAGTTGAGTCAAGTATGGGTGCTGACTCCATCGAGGAACCAGAGTGGGTCCATGGAATTGTTCTGAATTCTGCACCCGCTGGTATTTCAGACGGCTTCCATCTGAAGACTTGGATACCGAATCTCCCTGCCTTGGTCGACCTCTCTGTTTCGAGAACAATGGTTTCGAGCGGCGAGGTCTGGGCCGTAACAATCGGTTTGGAAGGCTGGGAGCCCTTCAATCCCGAGCTAATAATCGCCTCCAGAGGCGTCAACGGACAGGACGTCTTCCTCACAATTGACGGCCTTGATGTGGGCAAACCAACCTCACTATTGGTTGACTCGGTTTTCCGAACCGAGACGGTTGGAGGGATTACCGAGACCTCCACCTCGACGCTTTATTCGATGTCCAACCGACTCGAATGGTTCCATGCTCTGCTATTGGATAGACAGGCTGGTAGCAGAACTGAGATGATGGTACAAGACATCCCGGAGTCTGTCGAGATACAAGCAAGCCTAGGGAATGCTTTCTCGATGGACGTCACAGTCCCTGAGCAGTACCGGAAGGGGGACTTGGGTGTTGGCTCGATCATGATTCAGCAGATGCAGTGGATGGATGGATCATGGTGGCCTGCTACGATGTTCCTGACTCAAGTGCCGGGGTCAATGAATCTCACAACAGAACCGGATTTGAACTTCGACATCACACAGAATCTAGCATTCCAAGGTATGCCTATCCTCGACTTTTCTGCATCCAGCGAAGGAATGTCCCTCTACATCGAAGCTCGCGGGCGGGCGATCAACAGCAAGGGGGACGTTGTCCTTATGGCGGAGGGGCTATCAGACAGGCTTTCCATAAAGCCCACCAAATCATTCGGCTTGAACATTAGATCGAGCGGCGATGGCGTAGACAGATTGTACTTCAGGGCCACAGACATCCCAACCATCCCTCCGGTCGTTCTCGAACAGATGGAAGCCCTTGGAGAGAATCTGAAGAGTGCCAACATCCAGATCCATGAGTTCGGAAGGGTGACTGTGATGATCCCAGGTTACCAGTTGATCGAGGTTTCAGATGTTCAGGGCGGCAGGATCATCATCTCAGCGAGAGCCACAGCAGAGGTCAACGGAATCGATGTAGATCTCAGGGGGGTGATGCTCGACGCCCAGGTGACAGGAGGCATCCCTTCTGGGACGACACTGGGGGTCAATGGGTTCGCATCTGATCTCTCGTTACTGAACATGATTCCTGGATTCACCGGCTCAACTAGCCACTGGATGGCCCCAGAGCCAGTATCATCGGGAATTCTCACTTTCATCGCTACATTGGGGGGGATGTCATGAAATCACCACGTGGAATTCTTGGTAAGGCCTCGGAAGCGGACTCAGAAGCCGCTCACGCCATTCTGGAGAAAATCGAGGACGTCACCGATGTCATCACACCTAAGCGGGTCGTCTTCGCTTCGATAATGGTCCTATTGATTGTACTAGCATCGATTTTCTCTATCATTTGGGTTATCCCCTATGAGAACGTGGATGTCGAAGTCGTATACATGCAGGCGGGTTCCGGCCATGTTGTACTCGTGGAGCTGGACAACAAGGGAAGCCGGGCCATCGAGGATGTCAGCTTGACAATCAGGTTCTTGGACTCAGAACAGGCAGAGATAGACCGACATGACTTCTACCTCTCAAAACTCCCAGCTCATAGCTCAATATCCAATACTCCGTCCGACGACCTGGAACTAATCGTGCTAGGGCAGTCTGTGTGGGATGACTACTTCATCGAGATTACACTGGAGTACATCGACAACGACGCACAGAGGGATCTCTACACTTGGACTCACGCAGTGGGGGACTGGACAAGGGAGTCTTTCGTCGATCAGACGCCTTTCGAATTATTCTAATCCAATTATGCACCAGAGGCCACGAGTGACCCATAGTATCAAAACGAGAGAAAAAAGGGGTTGAACGATGGAGAAACACGTATCGGTTCTCGTCCTCATCGTCCTCCTCTCATCGACACTGAGTCTTCCAAACCAGGAGCCCCCGTCCTACGACGAAACGCGCGACGAACTGTCCACGGATGCCACTAGGATTGAGATATCCCCGGACCCACATAGCGTCAGAGACCTTGGGGCCCCAATCATCGCCGAGGGCGAAGAGGGCCAGAGGGGCCCATGGGCCGGCTCCTCGATAGGAACTTACACCACTTCTGGCTTGCTTCTTGACTCTGGAATCCCGTCTTCCATGATGGGGGCTAGATCGGATCTGATGGTGGTGCTGATTTCTCCGGAAACTGGCCTCTGGGATGCTAGGGTTGGCATCCTTGAAGCGGCAAATGTAGCTGTAAGGACTGCCATCCCCCCCTCTGGCTTCCTAATCCAGGGATCCAACGAAGAACTTGGCTCAGTCTCCAGCCTACCATTCGTCGTAGCTAGCCACCCAGTTCCACTTGCACTGATCGTAGAAGATAAGCTCTGGAGCCAGCAGTCAATTACCGAGGTTGAGGTGATTGGGTGGAAGGACGCAGAATTGGTGAGGCTCGACTCACCCGGAGTCGGGCTCGCCGGTTCCGTCGCCCGACTAACTCAGAACCACTTGGAAGGGGAGTGGTCGCCCTCCGTTGGAATACACTTCGGAACTATCCACCCCACATCAATCCCAACACTGGCAATGAATCCCGAGGTCGCATTCGTATCCTCCATTCCAGAAATATCCATCTGGAACAATGTCGCTCGTTCACACATGGAAGCAAACTCCGTGGAAGAGTTCTATTTCACGGGCCTGAATGGGAGTGGCCAGAGGGTTGCGGTTGCAGATACGGGTATAGATCACGATCACGGAGACTTCGGTTCAAGGGTCGTTCAGAGAGTTGACGTGGCGAACGATGGGTCAACAGCCGACACAAATGATGGCCATGGCACCCATGTAGCATGTACAGTCCTGGGGTCCGGAAGCCATTCGACATCCTACGAGGGAATCGCGCCTCAAGCAGAGCTCTACATGCAGGCAATGGAGGATGATGACTCCGGAACCCTTTCAGGTCCCGGGGTTTACTCGCTTCTGAATTCGGCTTACAGCTCCGGAGGCGCTAGAATCCATACAAACAGCTGGGGTAGCTGGAACTCAGGAGGGGACTACTCCACCCAATCCGAGGACGCAGATGACCGAACCTCAACCTGGGATCAGTACTGGTCCTACGATGGAATGACAGTTCTATTCGCCGCTGGAAACGAGAGGGACGATGGAGTCTCCCCCCCCGGGACGGCGAAGAATGTGATTACCGTTGGGGCCCATGTAAACAGATACAGCAGCAATGCTGCGGATGAGATGTACTACTGGAGTAGCCGGGGCCCTACCGATGACGGGAGGATAAAGCCCGACATCGTCGCTGCTGGAGATTACGTCAGGTCATGTAAGGCGCAGGAAGCCACCGAGGCACCCGACAATCTCAATGACCAGTGGTATGTTGAGTACAGCGGTACTTCGATGGCCACTCCAGCAGCAGCGGGTGCATCAGCCATAGTCCGAGAGTACCTCATGGAGATTGCCGAGAGGCCTGAGCCCCAAGGTGCGCTGGTGAAAGCGATGCTGATCTTAGGTGCCGAGGACATGGGGACTCGCGACATCCCAAACAATGACGAGGGATGGGGGAGGATCAACTTGGTCAACACACTCCTACCGGATAGTGACGTTGGAATCTTCGTCGACGATCGTTCAAGGTTGTCAAGCGGACAGGAGGCATCATACAACTTTGATGTGACACGTTCCGGAGAGCCACTCAAGGTAGTCCTGGCTTGGTCCGACTACCCCGGATCGACTTTCTCGGGAACTCAGCTCAGGAACGACCTGAACCTCGAGGTTACCTCTCCAGATGGGACCGTAACCTACCTCGGTAACGATTTTGCCAATGGTAGGTCAGCAACAGGCGGCGGGAAGGATGCCAAGAACAACGTCGAGGTAGTGCTGATCGACTCGGCATCAACTGGTATCTGGAATGTCAAGGTCAAGGATTTCTCCCACGGAGGGGGCCGGACCTACCAACCATTTGCCATCGCTGTGAGAGGTGTCAACGTCAATGACCTGACTCCAGATCCTTCTATCTCCCCGGGCTCTTTCGAGATATCCACCCCCATCCCCCAGGTCGGAGAGCAGACTAGTTTCTCCGTCTCCGTGGTAAACCAGGGCTCCGGATCTTTCGCCGAGGTTTTTGTCTCTGCTCACATCAACGGAGATCCATTGGAGACGAAGACATTGGGGATGTCACCCGGAGAACAGGTCAGGCTAGAATGGGATTGGACGCCCGAGGCCTCGGACAAGGGCGAAACTGAGATCAGGATTGAAGTGGATCCCGGGGGCCAATTGGATGAACTCTATGAGGACAACAACTTGCTTGTAATGACAATAGATGTGAGTGCCCCGGGCATTCAAGCTTCAACCGAGTCGTCTTGGAAGACCCTCCAGGATGCTTCCGATACCACAACAAAGTGGGAGATAGTGATGACTAACCTTGCACTTTTCGACACCAACGCAAGCATCGAGGTGTCAAAGCCAGTCAGAAAGATTGACGGGGTCGAATTCGACTGGTTCAAGAGCTTCGACCAGATTTACGTGGAATTGGGGCCCGCCGAGTCGACTACGGTTAATCTGACTCTAGTTCACCCAGCTCCCCCTGACCCAGGGACATATTCGATGGTCATTACTGCAACGGACGAGGACTTCGATGTCGAATCGCAGTTGGAGATTTTCTTCGATGTACCCGTGCTCGCCCAACCAGAAGTGACCCTCCCCTCCACGGAAATCCAAGTCGACTCCCACGAGGTAACAAACACCTCCGTAGTGATCCACAACCTGGGCAACGGGGCTCAGACGTACGACATAGAAATGTCATCACCTGCTGGATGGGATGTCGGATTTCTGGAACTGGGTCCTTTCCAGGGGTCCCGGCAAGGCTCCACTGGAACTCTGTCCAAGGGAGGCTCAATAACCGCTGGAATAATGATCACGCCCCCAGGAGTCCAGATAGTTGCAGGCTCAACCTTCTATTCCGAGATACTGGTCAAATCGAGAGTCAGCTCAGAGTTCTGGTCATACCAGATACCAATGGTCATCCAACCGAGTGACTCTATCGAATTCAACCCCTCTCCGGGTGGATCTGAGGGGGGCGTCCCCGCAGACTCACTCCATGAGATATCTATCCAGATTTCCAATCAGGGGAATAGGGAGATCGTCATGACTCCAATCGAGAGATCACTACCTGGTGGATGGACAATTCAAGGAGGACTCAACGAAGTGACAATTCCGATGGGATCATCCATGCAGTGGTCTTTCTCCATACAAGGAAACGGACTCGCCGCCAGTGGCTCCGTGGAGATCAGATTCCTGGTGGAGGATGGGACGTTCTTCGATTGGAATTCCAGTCTGGAGGCGATCTCTGGGGCAATTCCAGAGGTCTCATTCCAGGAGGTGGTATTCGTAGAGGGGACCAACATCAATTCCTCCGCAAACCCCCTTGGCTTGGGAGCCCACCCTGTAGGCAGCCCGTTTGACATGGGTTGGAAACTGGAGAATGTAGGGACCTCCATCTGGGAACCCGAGGTCTCACTCGAACTTCCCACTGGGGATTGGTTCTCAAGCTGCTCAGTCAGTCCTGTTAGAATCGACCCCGGGCAATCTGCCATGGTTTGGTGCTCGATCACCATCCCATTAAGTCAGCAAGCCGGATCCGAACCCGAGATCTCGCTAGTATTGGCAGCAGACGGTGTAGAAGTGAGGGAGACAGTTTCCCTCTTCGTTGACACCGTTAAGGAGGTTGAATGGACGTTGGTCAACTTCAGCGAGGCTAGGGAAGACTACCCTACAAACCTCTATCTGGAATTACACAACACTGGTAACGTCGCCATCTCCAACAGAATTGTCACAGATGGCCCAGATGGCTGGAATATCCGGATAATCGACGGAATCCTGGTTACTCTTCAACCCGGAGAGGGCCGGTCAGTTCAGGTCGAGTTCACACCGGACTCCGGTTCAGATGGGACTCTTACGATTATGCTATCAAATGCGGAGGACACCTCAGGGCAGTCAAGAACACTTGAGATAGAAGTCATCCCCGACCCCTCTGGAGGGGACTCCAATACCATCCTTTACGTGTTGGGTGCGCTAATTCTCATGGGCATAGTCTCAGTATCGGCTGCTTTGGCATACACTAGATCAGGGGGCGACCTATCTTCCATAATCCCAAGCAGGACCTCTTCACTCAGAAAGAAGAAGCAGGAGGATTCCCAATCCTCGGGGGCAATGGAGCAAGAACCAATCGAGTACTCGGAGGCAGAGGAAGGCCCCGCAATTGGGGATCATCAGGACCTGCAGCGTTTCCCCGATTATCCGGGATGGCTCTGGGACCCTGCTAGTGAGGAGTGGGTTGCAGACCCCGATTACGATCACAGTGACCAATAGCCGCGAATATTGAGAACTCACACAATCGTGATTATTGGCGCACTCAGAGCCCGAAGCCCTTAGAGGGGCGAATGTCTCGGTCAATCGATGAGAAGGCCAGATTCTGCGGTCATTATCGCCGTTCTCCTACTGGCCTCCTTCGTTTCCATGCCAGTGGTCGCGGCTGCCGACCTCGCATTGAGCGCCAGCCCGACCAACTCCACTGCAACCACCGACGACGCTGCAGAGTACGACATCACGGTCATGAATACGGGAGACGAGGATCTGACCGTTTCTCTGAGCTCTTCGCAAGAGTCAGACTGCAATGGATTCACTTCTAACTTGGATTCCACCGTGGTCTCGGTGGGCCAGGGCGAGTCGGAGACCATCACTCTAACAGTGAGCATCAACGACCAGGCATCAGGTGACTGCGTCACCACAGTCAATGCCAACGGTGTTGCCTCCAACCCCTCAGAAAACGCCCAAGCAGACGTCGAAGTCACGACAACGGCCGAAGGAGGGGGACAGTACTCTGTCAAATTGACCTACATCAACCCAAGCAACGGGGCAGTGAACTACGATGGGGAAGAAGATGAGGTGGAGTGGACAGCAGATGTCGAGAACACAGGGGAGAACGACGCGACAGTCCAACTTGCGATGTCCTCCAAATCAGACTGCGACTCGGATGGCCTCGAAGCCTCGGTTGAACCCCAACAGATGTCGCTTAACTCCGGTGACAAGGATACTGCAACGGTGACAGTAAATCTCCCTGATGGCAGCTCTACAGAATCAGGAGATCACTGCTTCGTGCTCGAGGCCACCGTATCCAATGACCCCAATCCCGCAGACCAAGCTAACGACAGTCTAAACCTGAATCTGAAAATCCCAGAGGTCAAGACATGCGATTCCTCCCTTCAGAACCCATCTCATAACCTCGATCCCGGGGAATCAGCAACCAACTCGTTAACCCTCACCAATACTGGAAACACCGCCTGGACCGTAAGCGCATTCGCCACTTCAGAGGGTCTTGACGTAAGTGATTGGGTCGACTTCGAGACCCCCACAAGCAGGCTTCTCTCAGAGTCTGGTGGTTCCCAGGACACGACCTCATTCGAATTCGAGATTACACCGGATGACTCCGTTGAGCCTGGCTCAGTGGATGTCTACATCCAAGGAAGGGCCGGCAGCAGCGTAGGATGCGAATCTCTCCTCAGGGTCAATCTGGGCCAAATCCACGACTCATCGCTATCTCTCTCAAATCCCTCAGTCAGCAATGTCGACCCCGGCTCCACTGCCTCAACTTCGATGATGGTCACGAACACTGGGAATGGGCAGGACAACTTCGCCCTGGGGGTAAAGGACCTCTCCCCCGGGTGGCAGGTGGAGCTCTCCGAGACCTATGTCACAATCGATGGCAGACACTGCAACTCTTCCACGAACTGTGATCGGAAGAGTGTCCAAGTGCAGATCACCGTCCCCGCGAATGCCAAGTCTGGAATCGAGTTCCCAATCACGATGTACGTCAACTCACAGGGAATCACCTTGGATGAGGTGTCTGCAACGGTTACCGTGGCCGCAGTTCATGCAGGTAGCATCGACCTTCCTTCTGATTCTCAAACTGGGAGATTCGGAGAATGGGTCTCTTTCCCATTAGAGCTAACCAACGACGGCAACACGCAGGACAACTTCGCCCTGTCTTCCTGCGATCCGAATATCTCAGAGTCCTGCGAAGACACAAAGTGGGATTCTAGGTTCAAGGACGGTCAGGGCAACGAGATTTCCCAACTGACAATCCAATCAGAGGAAACCACACAGATCTTCCTCGAAGTCCTCGTTTCCGACAATATAAACAACAACTCCGAGTCATTCGATGTGAGGATAGGGATCGTAGGGACAAATATCATGATGTCAGAATCTCTGACTGTGACCGTTTCCAACTTCAACTACAGCATGTCGGTGGCATTCGAGAGTCCGGGCGAAGACCCATCACTGATGCGCTTCTCCCTACCTCCTGGTGGCTTGTCGTCCATTTCATTCCTGATTGCCAACACCGGTGACGGAGGGGCGGATGACGTGGTCATCTCCGTATCCGGAATGGACTCCTCTATCCTGAGGTCAATAAGCGCCGATGGCCAGGTTCTGGAGGGGGAAGAGGTCACCGTACCAGCTAACGGGGATGTCTCGGTCACCATAGATTTCGAAGTCCTCGAGGTGGATAGCGGGACATCGGGAGTAATCAGAGTGGGCGTCACATCGAAGAAGAACACGGGGCAGGCTCCGTCTTATGTCGATTTGGTAGTGGATATTCGGGCAATCCACGACCTGCAGATTGACATGGAAAGCAGCCAGACGAAGGAAGCCTCGTACCCAGAAAACACAGAGTTCACAATATTCGTAACCAACCATGGTAACATAGAGGAGGACGTAGAGGTCCTCACAAGCGATTCCCTAAGGGGGTGGACAGTAGACGTGATCGGCGACGAGTTCAAACTCCAACCAGGGAAGACCAAGGAGGTCACCGTGAGAGTCACACCGCCCAGCCAGATGATTGCTGATGACGAGTACTCCTTCACAGTAATAGTCCAACCAAAGGACCTGCCAGTAGCCGGCGAACCAATCGATTTGACAGTAGAGTCAACTGTCGGTGTCGGGGCACTATCTGGAGATGCACAGAAGGCAATTGCAATGGCCATTATTCTGGTCGGTTCGATTGCCGTGACATACCTCTTCATCAGGATCCGAGCGGAGAATAGAATGATGTCAGACCCCATCTACGTGGAACTCGACGACTGACCGTTCCAAGGCCTTCGTTCGGATACGCTTATGTCCGTAATTTTCGTGGCCATGTTCAACGGTCCCTACGGGACCGAGGGTGTTGCCATGAGTACCGTAGCGGAGATGTACCTTCCAGTAGCCGTCATGACCCTAGTTGGAATCGGTTTTCCGGTTGGCAGTTTCATCGCCACTCGCTTCCTCAGGCCAACTCCGAAAGGATCAGATCCCAGCAAGACGAGATCCCTCCTCCTCCCCGGTTATGAGACCGACCACAGCCTATACATCCGAAGGGACTCCACCTACGAGTGCGGCTCTGATCCACTAGGGGATGCGGACATCAACTTCCACTTCCAGTACTACTGGTACGCCATAGTCTTCCTAGTGTTCGACATCTCATTCATGTTCCTGGCCTTCGGTGGGGTGATGGCCATCCAAAAGGGCAAGGGGGCGCTACCTGACGAGGGAGCGATAACCAGCGCCCTGCTGACGATGTCAATCTTCATCCTCCTCATGGGCCTTGGGGTTTGGCACGTCTTCAGGAAAAGAGGAAGGATATACATCTGAGGGATTCTATGGACGGAGATGGCCAGAACTACTCGGTTTTCAACAGCAGAATGCTGGTGGACACCGTCGGAGATATCACCGATGAGGCCATGAAGGCCAGCAAAATCAAGGACGTCATCGGAGTTCTAGTTGGACGTGTATTCAACTGGAGCCAGAGAAAGTCCCTCTTCCCCCTCCACCTTGGTATCAAGTGCTGTGCCCTTGAGATGGCAGCAGCCGGAGCAAGCAGGTTCGACGCCGAGCGCTTCGGGGTGTTCTTCCGTTCCAGCCCGAGGCAGTGCGACGTACTCCTGGTAAATGGCCCAATTAGCAAGAAGTTTGCCGATCCGATAGTCAGGCTCTGGGAGCAGATGCCAGAGCCCAAGTGGTGCATCGCCATGGGCGAGTGCGCCATATCCGGCGGCCCCTACTTCCAATCATACAACATCCTGGAGGGCGTTGACACGATCATCCCAGTTGACGTATACATCCCCGGGTGCCCACCAAGGCCAGAGGCTCTAATCGATGGGTTCGACAAGCTCCGTCAGAAGATCATCCGAATTGGAGCGGCTCCAGACGATGCAGCTCCCGAATCGAATAAACCCATCATCATTGGAGATGTCTAGGAGGGATGGAATTGGGCAAGGTCGTTCCGACATCAAACCAGAAGTCAGCCGCCGAGGCAATGGCATCCGCGATATCCTCCATGGACGGAGTCGATGCGGTGGTTTCGGAGAGGAAAAACGGCACAAGCCCACGAAACATAGTTTCAGTCGACTGCTCGAGCGAGAGTTGGCGCCCCTTGGCCGTGTGCATGAAGATTGAGCACGGTGTAGACTACTGTTCCATGATCACAGGGATCCATTGGCCAGAGGGTCCCCCCGACAAGAACTGGGAGGTGATCTACCACTTCATGAGGATGGGGGTCACTGATCCCCCAGCGGTCGACGGCATGATCCAACCTATCGTCAAGGACCCCTCAAAGTTGGAAGGGAAAGACGTCCCCCTGGAGATCGAAGTGAGAATAGCGCTCCCAGAAACAAGAGAGCCCACGGTAGCATCTGTTCAGGACATCTGGGTCGGAGCAGACTGGAACGAGAAGGAGACGTGGGATCTTGTCGGTATAGACTTCGAGGGCCACGAAGGAATGCGCAGGGTACTGCAACCACATGAGACCCCAGTTGGATTCCACCCCCTCCAGAAGCAACACAAGCTCAGATACCACGACTTCGAGGAGATGTACGACGATGTCCAAGGATTCCTGAGGAAGCCTTCGGATACTGGGAAGATCAAGTGAGGTGAGAATATGGCAGAAATGTGGATTTCCATGGGCCCGCAGCATCCGATGACCCATGGCCTATGGACACTCAAGGTGAAGGTCGACGGTGAGACCGTTGTCGACACCGAGCCCGATTTGGGGTACATCCATCGCGGAGTGGAGAAAATCTGCGAGTCAAGGGACTTCACGCAAATCACAACCTACTGTGACAGGCTGTGTTATGCCAGCGCTAACACATGGTCACACTCCTACATCTACGCAGTCGAGGACCTCCTCGAGGTCGAGGTCCCAGAGAGGGCCGAGTACATCCGACTAATCGCTGTCGAACTGCAGAGGATAGCTTCTCATCTGATGTGGCTGGGGGCCTATGGCCCCGACATCGGAAACCTGTCCGTCATGGTCTGGTGCCTGAGGGAGAGGGAGATGATGATGGATCTACTCCAGGAGCTCGGTGGTTCGAGAATGCACTACAACTTCCCCCGCGTCGGGGGGGTGAAGAGGGACCTTCCTCACGGGTTCGCACAGAGGGCAAGGGCAAAGGTCAGCCTGTTCCTAAACCGAATCCAAGAGTACGAGGCCCTGTTCGACGAGAGCACAATCTTCCTGATCAGGACCCAGGGGGTCGGCTACTCCAAACCAGAGGAGATGGTCAACCATGGCGTAACCGGGCCCAACCTAAGGGCCGGTGGCGTAAACTACGACATCAGAACTGCACACCCCTACTCCGTCTACAGCGAGTTGGACTGGGAGCCCCCCGTCGAGCGACCATCGATCAAGGGCGCAGACTGCTATGACAGGTACAGAATCCGCGTCGAGGAGATGAGAGTCAGTGCCATGATGGTACTGGAAGCACTGGATAAGATCCCCCGTGGGGCAGACACATACCA
>CBFIAW010000030.1:0-11902 GCA_965660655.1 Candidatus Thalassarchaeaceae archaeon
GTAGCCAGCTTCCCATTTCTTGTCCCCAAGGACTACCTCAAGCTCAAAGGGCGTCAGTAGTGGCTTTGCATAACGAACCGAATCATCAATCGCAATTCTCGGACATGCAGTGTTGACAAAGGCATCTACTGGATAGAAGTCAATCAACTCAGGACCGACGTGCTCCAATGCCATTAGGTAACCCTTCCTGCCGTGCTTCTCCAGTTTCCTCTTCATTCTTAGTGCTAGATTCCTCCTCATCTGACCGGGCTTCTCACCAATTAGAATTCCAAATGTCTCAGCTTCATCACAGGACATAATGAGTCCGAACCTCTGCCTCAATATCCCCTCGATTCTTTCCAATGACATCTCCTCTGCACCACCCGTGTATGGGTCCAGCATTGCCAATGGCTTTCCTGTATGCAGGACTAGTCCTATTGGATGAAAATCACCACTTCCGAGGAAAAGGTAGTGGCCGATATCATCCCTGTCTCCTGAATAATTGCAGCCCAGAACCTGTCCTGGGAACGATAGTCGGGCACCGCCAACCGGCACCTCAACCTCGAACCCTGCCGATTCAAGACGTTCCTTGTAATCGAAAATCAGATGGAGATGCTGGATGCTTCCCACTAAACCTAGTTTTGCCCCCTTTAGTGGGGATAACCTACCCACTGCATCCATGAACCTCTCCTGTGCTTCCTCCTCGCTGATCTCACCTTCACTAGATGCTTCTGATAGGCGCCTCTCTGCGATTTCTCTATGCATAGATAGTATTGGTAGGACTGGATCGATCGCAGGATCACCATCGTATGTGACGTTGATGAATTCAGTCGGCATTCCGGAATCAATGTTCATTTGTGAGTGCCCCATATGTGCAACAAGCTCCACACCCATGCGCTGCATCTTGTCATGCACAAGGTCACAAGCACCGTAACAAGGATCGGCTGCAAGGATTATCCTAGCAGAGGTGTCTTCTTCGATTGCATCCATCATTTCCAATGCCTGCATCTTCAGTCCCTCTGGAACTTGGAGGGCGACAAGTCGATTGTCGTTCTCCTTGATTCTCTTTATCAGGTCATCGAGTTCGAACTCATGTCTATTCATGTCCATCTGATCACCATATCATTGGACAATCACTACTTTTCCATTAACAATGTCAATTCTGGCAAGGGTTCGGATCGGCCAATCGGGCCTCTCTTTCGATAGCCTATCTCTGCCCTCTCCCTTCTCTATGGCAACAATTACATCATGGAGCACTGCTCCCATTCCCTCAAGCGCCTCAAGGAGAGGTTCTAGGGTGCCCCCAGTTGAGATGACGTCATCCACCACCAGGATCCTCTCACCCCGGGAGATATCGTTGATGTAGGCCGTTGAACTGGAGTATCCCGTGGAAACATCCACTTCTACCTCTCCTTCCATCCCATAGGACCTCTTTCGGATAACAACCGTAGGCTTTCCAGTTGCCTCTCCTACAGCTGCTAGGAGAGGGAGGCCCATGGCTTCAACACTGACTACTAAGTCTATTTGTGACCAGTCAACCATTCCCACAATCAGATCTCTGGTTGCTCTGAGGACCTCTGCTTCCATCCTGGGTATCCCATCTGAAATAGGGTGAATGAAGTATGGGTACTCGCCCTTCCAGATTATGGGCGCCCCTCTCAGTGAGTCTTGCAAAATGGAAAGCGGGTCCGTTTGAGACATGTCCCCTTGGCCTCACACTAGGCCCTTCAAATGCTCGGAGCCCTGTACAACCTTGATGGTACAGGGAGTTGGGAATTTGCAACTGGCCTTCCTCAAGGCGTTCTTTGCAGCAGCGTAGTTTTCTGCTTCAGTCTTGATGGAAATCACTGTCTGCCCCCTTTGAACTCTGGCAGCAGTTCCGACATTCTTGCCGAAGGATAGGCGCATCCCCTGCGAAACCCTATCCGCACCAGCACCAGTGGCTTGCTTGTTCTCTCTCAAGATCTGATGGGGATAGGTGTGCATCCTTAGCGCATATCCCTCCGTCCCAGCATTATCCCTTATTGTTGAGTTTGCTACCTGCCTTGCGGATTCTAGAGCAGAGTCTCTGATTTGACACGCATTATCCGCATGCAACTCAAGAGCGACTGGGAACCCACCGGTCTCCGCTTTCTTCCTGTTGCCCATGTGGTAGCGGAGGATTCTGTTGTTCGGAACACCTCCGGTGTACTCCCTCCTAGTGAAGGATTGCCCTTTGATTTGCCTGTACATCTTTGCAGGTTTGCGTGCCAATCAATCACCTCGATGCCCGGCCACTGACCCTCCGTATTTAACGGTGAGGCAGTCATATATGTCTGGAACCGGCTGTCAAACGCTCGCTTTCCCTCTGCACTTCCGTTACTCCTGCCACAATAAGTACGAATCCCAGAATCATTGAGGCGCCAATTTCCTCGCCAAGAAGTAGCCACCCGCCAAGGACTCCAAAAACCGGGACTAGAAAGACGTATGACGAGGCTGCAGTCGGCCCGATCAATTCTATCCCCTTTGCGAACAGTACGTATGATAGGACGGTGGAAACGATGCCAAGATATGCAATTGTGAGCCATTCTGCATAACTGGGTTCCGGAAGTGCCGATCCCCAGTTCTCCACAAGCATCCACGGAGAAAGCAATGCCCATCCAGTTACAGAATACCAGACAACAATCTCGAGTGAAGAGTATCCCCTTTCCCAAGAAAGCATGATCTTTGTCAGGTTACTAGTAGCTGCCCATGATAGAGCCGCAAACAGTATCATCAAATTTCCCAGAATCCTATGTTCTATTGGGATCCCCGAGTTTGGACTCCAACCAACAACCACCGCGACCCCACAAATCCCAACTAGCAACCCAATGGACATTCTAGCAGAAATCTTCTGACCCAGCATTGGTACAGCCAGCATGACCGTAAAGACCGGATTCATGGGGATTATCAGGGAAGCATCCCCTGCAGCAGTCCAACTCATCCCATGCATGAATAGTAATTGGTAAGCCATGGTGCCTAGAAAGCCCAGCCAGATAGAGAAAATCCACGATTTTCGATCGGGAGGGAGGAATCGAAAAGGACGCCCCCCTCTGCTTGTAATCGACCAAGCAAGGAACACCGACACAGCGAATGCGTACCTCAGCCATGCGGAGGTCGCCGGACTAAGAGTTGCAGGGTTATCTTCATTCAACCCGTAGCTCAGGAATCTTCCCGCTGACCAAGTAGAGCCCCAGATCACAGCAACAAGAACTAGCAGCACATGGGTCCACAAGTTTTTCTTCCAATACCCACTTAACACAATTTCACCGGCCATGGTAGTGATTGAGGATCATTTCAAAGAATCCTGGATGGGTGACTTCACAGATCTCATGACCAGATAACTCGCCCCCGACCTTAGTGGCTAGAACCGCGGCCGTCATCGCTAACCTGTGGTCATCTTCGCAGTCAATAGGCCCCCTTGGTTGGTTTGGACTTTGTCCACCGGGAATGGTCAAACCATCGTTGTTTTCTTCGATTTCGATACCAAATGAGGATAGCATTCTGATTGTAGACATGATTCGATCCGACTCCTTCCCCCTAGCATGAGACGCACCCACAATTACTCCACCCCTGCCCATGGACATTAATGCGGCCAATGGGGCGATAATATCACTAGCATCCCGAAGGCTAACATGGCTGTAATCTTCTGTTTTCGATTCTTCGATTGCATCAGTAATTGACGACTCCCCAAATTGGTAATGATCTAGGCTATTTGTGCCGTGAAGATTGTCGAATAGTAGGGAGATGGGAAATAGGCTAACCTCTCCTGGAATCACGACTCTTTCTGGGGTTTCAACCACCCACGAATCTAGAATCATTGTTTCACCGTAGTTTCCATCCCAACCGCTCAAACCACTAGTTTCTATGGTTAGATCCCTATACCACCGACTAACCGCCTCTCCTCTAAGTGAAATTTTCACTTCTCCAGAAAGCCCCGGCGAAGCTAAGATTATACCAGAAAGTGTTTGACTCGAAAAAGACTCGTCTATGCTAATAATACCCGGAACGATAGGCCCAGAAACAATGTAGGGAAGACGATCAGATGAGACTCCGCACCCAAGTTCCCTTAATGCCGAAGTCAGTGGCGAGAGATCTCTCCTCCTGAGAGAAAGATCCCCATCAATTTCTACCGAACCATCCAAACACGCTGCAATCGACGTTACGAGATTAGCTGTAGTTGCTGAGTTTCCGCAATCTAGAACCCCATTGGGTAATATCGGCCCGCCCCTAGGTCCACGAATGACCCATTTTTGTTGCTCTCTTTTTATCGAAACCCCCATTTTCTCCATGCATGTTGCCATCGACCCGATGTCTTTGCCAGGGACTCCTCGGAAAACCAACTCAGTCCTCGATTCAGATTGAGATGACAGTGCAATCCACCGAATCATATGGCTCTTTGATGGTGGCAGGAACCATCGAATCCTTTCTGGATTTTCGAGCGGCTGAATGCTTAGCACAAAACCGCATCAGAGTCATTCAGTTGAATGCTCCCATTCGCCTTGCTCCCTAATCCAATCTCCGAAATCAGTTACTCCGTCCCAAGATTTGGCCCTTTCATCGATTATGCTATTCCTCAGCGTTTCCTCCATGGTTCCTTTAATCTTGACCAAATTGTTCCTCTGTAGTAGCTTTGGGCTTAGTCCGGGAAGAAGGACTGCTACTGCTCTAGGGACTCTTCCCGGATATACTTCATTGACATGCTTGACTATGTTTGTTGTGCAGGTATTGGTAATCGTATTGTACCACTCCGGACTTTGACTGAGCTTGTTCGTTCTATTGAGATATGACTCGAGCATACGCCTCTCATTCCCGGGCCCGAGGACGACAGCTTCGAAAAGATGAGTCACAGATCTCTTTCTACACCGTGTCCTAACCCCAATAACGTCCCTCTCGGTCGCCCAGACGTAAATCAACTCATATTGCCTGAAGAGGCCCTTTATTGGGTGGTATCTCTCACCCTTCTCCCTCCTAACCTCTATCGAACAGGATATCCTCGTCCCGTCTCTCATCTCGAAACTCATTATCGTATGCGCCATTTGCCTCCTAGTCGGATCGAAATATTCCAGAACAAACCATATTTTTGACACCTCATTCAGTTTAATCTTCACATCAATCCATCTTTCATCGAAATCTCTGTTGCTCCGCCATTCAAAGTCTCTGACATTGTGAATGGTCACATGCCCATCTTCGAAATTAGCCGTGGCGCTTCTTTCGTTGTCATTTACCCAGGATCTTTCGTTAGAAGGCCTTAGTCTGAGATGCCTCATTATTGCCCAGAATAGTGCAATAACCGCTAGGAGCAATATCAGTATGGCTCCGGCTTCAAGAATGCTCGAGGTGTCGACCACAGTCCCCTGAGGGCAATGTGATGGATGAATCCTCCCTTGTTCGGGTGGCGCGGCAGGGGAGATTCGAACTCCCGAGGTGAAACACCACTGGATTAGCAATCCAGCGCAATGGCCAGGCTATGCGACTGCCGCAGTAATTACACGACCAGAGATTCGTGCTTAAGCAGAACGGTTGCTCCACTACTCCTCTTCCAGACTTTCATCGGTGCTGATTAGTTCGGACGGGAGCCTTGCTACGAATACTATCTCATCCACAAATCCGGTCCTATCCCGGTTTCTCAATTCCATTATCCTAGTCCCCTTGGTGACCTTGCCCAGAGTCCCCTTGGTCTGTCCGGAAACCATCCTGATCATCATACCAGATCCAGTCAGCATGAACAACTGATCCTCCAAGTCAGGAATTTGCCTAACACTGACAATCTGATCGCCATCCCTCAGTGACATAGTCCGTACACCCTTGGTCCCTCTGTTTGTCTTCCTGTACCCATCCCTCTCGAGAACCGGATTACCCAATTCGTCAAAGATCTGTGCTCCTTCTCCCGATAGTGGCATCATCTCCCCAGAACCGAGTCTGCTACGCTTTGCCATCCCGTACTTGGAGATGGTAAGGACACTCGTATCAAAGTCATCAGTGACAATCATCCCAATGACCTTGTCGTTGCCTGCAAGTTTCATTCCAGATACTCCCTGGCTAATTCTTCCCTGGACCCTTACGACGTAAGTTGTAACCGTCTCACCGGTTTCAGGAGACAATCTCGTCTTTTTCTCCGAAGGCATGAATCGGCAGGCATTACCCAATGCAGATACTAGAACAACGTGATCGGTGTCCGTTGCAGGCCTAACCGCGACAAGGTTGTCGTTGTCCCCATCTGCGAATCTCAAAGCGTACTTGCCATTGCGATTAATTCTCGAGTATTCCGAGAGTTTGCTCTTCTTAATTCTGCCATTCGCAGTGGCGAACATCAGGAAATGGCCTTCTGGGTTTTCAATTAGTGACCTGTCCATTGGGAGGATCGAGATTACTTTCTCATCTTCCCTTATCCCTCTCAAGAGGTTTCGGATGTGACTCCCTCTTCCATATCTGCTAGCCGAAGGAGTCTCCCATGCCCGCAATCCGTATACCCTTCCTTTGTCTGTGAAAATAAGTAGCCTGTCTTTTGAGAAGCATGTTACAATCTTCGAGGGCGCGTCTTCATCTTTCGTCGCAACTCCCTTGAGACCCTTCCCTCCTCTGTTCTGAAGCCGGAACGACTCTACAGGCAAGTGTCTGATGTAGTTGTCCCGTGTTAGTGAGATGACAATCGCCTCTTCTGCAACAAGGTCCTCCCGGTCCATTGAAAGAGGGGTTGGGTCGACATTCGTCCTCCTCTCGTCACCGTGCCTCTCGACTAAATCTTCCAACTCTCCGGAGATGATCCCTAGTCTTCTTTTTCTGCTACCTAAGATGTCCTCGTAGTCAACGATGTTTCTCCCCAGCTTTTCCAGCTCGTCGGAAACCTCCTTGACGTTCAATTTCGTGAGTTGATACAACCTTCTCTCTGCGATCGCCTTGGACTGCTTCTCGGAGAAGCCGAACTTCTTGATCTTCGGGTATTTCTCCTCGCCTCTTAGGAACTTCTCGAATTGGTCTCTAGATTCTGAGTTCCTACCTACTTCGATAATCTCGCCCATTCTTTCCTGAGCCCTCATCAGCCCCTCGAGAATATGTGCACGAGCCTCTGCCCTGTCCAGATCGTGTTTCGTCCTTCTTTCGACTACTGACTCGCGATGCCTCACGTATGTGTGCAGAATCGTCTTAAGGTCAAGCTGAACCGGTTCTCCCCTGAGGATCCCCATCATATTTGCAGAGTACGACTCCTGAAGTCTGCTGGACTGGTATAGCTGATTTAGAACAGCATGCGGGTCGGCATTCTGTTTGATTTCGATCACGACCCTGATTCCATCCTTGCTCGACTCATCTCGAATGTCGCGAATCCCCTTCACCGACTCCTTCTGGACCAGATCGGCAATTCCTTGCAGCATCTTTGCCTTCTTCACCTGATATGGTATCGAATGAATGACCAACTTCTTCCCCCTCGAGTCGTCAAAGACCTCTACTTCCGATCTAATGTGGAATCTGCCCTTTCCTGTTCTGTACATGTCTACAATCCCGTCAATCCCGTATATCGTAGCACCAGTTGGGAAATCCGGGCCTTTCAGGAATTCCATGTATTCCAGGGCATCTATTTTTGGGGGATTGTCTAGGCCAATTTTCCTATCCTGCTCAATTACCCTGCCGATGTGGAATTTTATCGCTCCCACAACTTCGTTTATGTTATGCGGGGGGATTTTTGTTGCCATCCCAACTGCGATTCCGTCACTCCCGTTTAGCAGCAGGTTGGGGAGCCGGGATGGCAGAACTGTCGGTTCGATTTCAGAGTCATCGAAGTTCGGTTCCATATCGATGGTGTTCTTGTTTATGTCATCGAGCATGTGGCGAGACAACTTGTCAAGACGGCTCTCCGTGTACCTCATTGCCGCAGGAGGATCGCCATCTATTGAACCGAAGTTTCCCTGGCCATCGACTAGAGGGTAACGGAGCGAGAAGTCTTGTGCCATCCTGACCATTGTGTCATATAGTGCTTGATCGCCATGAGGGTGGTATTTCCCCATGACTTCGCCAACTGACCTAGCCGATTTGCTGTATCCCTTCTCATGCGTGTGCCCTGCCTGGTGCATCCCCCATAGAATTCTCCTATGGACTGGCTTCAATCCGTCTCTGGCATCGGGAAGAGCTCTTCCGATGATTACGCTCATCGCGTAGTTGATGTAGCTCTCTTTCATCTCCTCCGAGATGTCTCTTCTAAGTAGATCTTCAGCCATATTTAGTCCTCACACATCCAGAGACGTTACCTTTGTAGCATTTTCTTCGATGAAAGATCTCCGGTCCGGCACATCGTCACCCATCAGAATGGTGAATAGTGAATCGGCTTCCTCGGCATCCTTGATCTCTACCTTCATCATCGTCCGGGATTCTGGATCCATAGTCGTAGACCAGAGTTGTTCGGGATTCATCTCCCCAAGTCCCTTGTATCTCTGAACATCAATCTTGGAAGAAGGTGCTTCTTTCTGGAATCTCTTCACCACTTCGTCCCTGTCCTTTTCACTGTGAACCCACTCAGAGTGCTTTCCCCTAGAAACTGAAAATAGTGGTGGTGCCGCGATGAAGACGTTCCCGTTTACTATTGCTCTCCTCATGAATCTCCACATGAAAGTCAGAATCAATGTCCGAATGTGGGCTCCATCTATGTCAGCATCGGTCATAATAATTATTTTCGCATACCTGAGTTTGCTGGGATCGAAGGCACCCTCACTTTCTTCTTCGTTACCTACTCCAGCACCTAGTGCACGAATCATTCTCTGAATCTGCTCGTTTCCATATACCTTGGTCAGATTCCTCATCTCCCTCTCAACATTAAGGATCTTCCCTCGCAGTGGGAGGACGGCTTGAGTCCTACGATCCCTAGCGGTCTTAGCCGATCCTCCAGCACTTTCTCCCTCTACGATGTATATCTCACATTCTCCTGGGTCCTTCGATTGGCAGTCTGCAAGTTGACCAGGGAGTCCACCTCCCTCTAGAACACCCTTCCTCCTCGTCAGATCTCTTGCTTTCCTGGCCGCTTCTCTAGCATTGCTAGCTAGTACTGCCTTCTCAACAATCGACTTGGCTATGCTTGGATTTTCCTCGAAATATTCCCCTAGTTTGTCATTGACAATCTGCTCGACGATGCCGGCAACTTCGCTGGTAACCAGCTTTGACTTGGTCTGCGCGTTGAAGGACGGGTCAGGGTGTTTTATCGAAACCACGGCAGACAGACCCTCTCTGATGTCATCGCCCGATAGGCCACTAATTTTCTTCAGTAGATTCCTAGATTGCGCATATGCGTTTATTGTTCTAGTCAGGGAGCTCTTTAGCCCTGATAGGTGAGTTCCGCCATCCGTATTGTGAATGATATTTGTGAAGCAATGTATCGATTCTGAATATGCGTCAGTCCACTGAAGTGCCACTTCAACGTGAACCTCCCCCTTGTCCCCATTCTTGGATCCAAGTACGTGAAGGACTTCCTCATGGATGACTTCCTTGTTCTTGTTCATTGCTTGGACGTATTCCTTCAGACCACCCTCGTACTGGTGCTCGATTTCAATCGGATCGTCTCCTCGTAGATCACGCAGAATAATCTGCAATCCTGCGTTCAGGAAAGCAGTCCTCCTCAGACGGGTATTTATTTGCTCGAAATCAAACTCGATAACATCACTGAAGATTGTCAAATCAGGCGTGAAGTTGATTGAAGTTCCAGTAATCTCAGATTTCCCAACGGACTTCAGTGCACTCTTCCTTTCGCCCTTTGAGTACTCTTGGAACCATTCTTTTCCATCCCTGTATATTGTCATCGAGAGATTCTCAGAAACTGCATTTACTGCGCTCACCCCTACTCCATGCAGCCCACCTGCTACTTTGTAGGCCTCATTATCGAATTTCCCACCGGCATGGAGTTTGGTCATGATCACCTCAGCCGCACTCACCCCCTCCTCGGCATGTTTGTCGACAGGGATTCCTCTTCCATGGTCAATCACAGTCACCGAGCCGTTACTCTCCAGATTCAATTCCACTGTCGGATTGTGGCCAGCTAGGTGCTCATCGACAGCATTGTCGACTACTTCCCATATGCAATGGTGTAGGGCAGATCCGTCGTGGGGATCTCCTAGGTACATCCCGGGCCTCTTTCTAACAGCCTCTAGTCCTTCTAGGACTTGTATGCTATCTGCACTATATTCATCAGACATATTTTTGCCCCTTTATTGAGGGTTCCCCTAGGGAACCCTCAAACTTCATCATCAATCTTAGGAAGACGAGGCCTATAACACTCTCCATTTGCCGAGCCAATAACCTGTAAATTGGGGATAATTTCGACTAAGTGGTGCTTTCACTTCTTTTCCCTCCCTCGGCATGATTAAACAGGTCACTTAATTCGGGCTCTCACATGCAAAAGCCCTTGGTATGCGTCACACTGAGGGGAAGGACCGCAGAAGAAATGTCCAATGACGCCCCAAAGGCAGTTAAAATGGGGGCAGACATAGTGGAGGCACGGCTAGATCTTCTATGGACTACCGAAGAAAGGATACGATCACTCAAGAAGTCCGAAGAAGGGGAAAAAGAGGAAGTAGAGGTAATGGTAAACCAATTGGAACTCGACTCTATAGATTTCCAGAAGGCAATCAAGACAATTTCATCAGCAGTGGAAGCACCACTATTGATGGCATGTAGGTCCCAGAAACAGGGTGGATTCTATCCGGGTAGTGAGGAAGAGAGGCTTTCGGTCCTCGAGGCAGCTATTGCAAGTAAACCCAGTTGGATTGACTTAGAAGTTGATATTAATTCTTCCAAGAGGGAAGATTTAGTCAAACTTACTGGAAAAGATACGCAAGTCCTTGCGTCCCTGCATTCATTGGATGGGGTTCCTTCAGCATCTGAAATTTCTCAGGATGTTATGGATGCGCAGGGAATGGGGGATTTGGTCAAAGTCTGCTATCATACAAACGATAGAAAGGATGCACTCAGGATTTTCGAGTCTGCATTGCAGTTGAAGACTTCCGATGCAAATTTTTCATTGATGGGACTGGGTCCAGGGGGGGACTGGGGGCGAATACACGCACCAGTACTCGGGCAGGCTCTTGTCTTTGCAACAACTGAGTCTGGTTGGCATTTGGCTCAGCAGGGGAGAATAAACGCCTCAGATCTGAGAATTGCATGGGAAGTTCTGGAGTATTCCTAGTCATCCGTCCCTCAGGAACGGAACTTCGATCATTTCTTCGCTCTCTTTCCTACCCAAAGCAGATGAGTGATATTTCCAGTGGATGATTAATGGGACGATTATGCATGAAATGGGAAGGGCCCCGATTAGGACATAGGCTGCAGTCTTCGGCAGTGCGAATCTTTCCTCTACATCGATTAGGACCTCCACACTCATGTTTCCAGAAGCTAGGTGATCCCCTTCGCGGCTATTGTCCCACCCATCTAGGACCAAGTGCAAGACTTGTTCGTCAGAGCCGCCAAATCCGGCAAATGACCATGCAGATCCGGAAGAGTCTATCGCTACTGAGAACTCTTTGTAGGACACAGATTCGTAAGCATGGGCATCTCTGAAAGGGACCCAAGTAAACAGGTCCCTGTACTCAACTGGGACGGAATCTAGGCCCCCCTCCTCGCAAATCAAATCCCACCCTTCTTCATCACAGTAGAAATCAATGGTGTACATATCCAGGTTTGAGCCAGTTAAGAGATAGATGTCCCCTTTCGAGTTACCATGGAAGTCAATGCAGAATGTGTATCTCATGCCCGGTTCCAGTACCATTGCGATAGTAGTTGCAGACTCATTCTCAACGTGAATGCCAGGGAATCCTTCCCATGCTCCGTCGGACCATTCCGTGCTGATGTCTTTGTCTAGGGCATTCAGTCCCGAGTCCCCTCCAAAACCGAACGATCTATCATTGCCGTACCCGGGAACCCCTACTGA
>CBFIAW010000031.1:0-11882 GCA_965660655.1 Candidatus Thalassarchaeaceae archaeon
CAGATATATATAAAGGAAAATAAATCATCCTAATTATTTACAATAAAAATACCATTATCATCAATATCTATGCTATCCCCATCATTCAATTGGACTATCCGGGAGGGCAATTCTGGGATTTCGAAACCAGTTTCGCAATTGGGTGACCTTGCAAAGTTGTGTGTTACCAATACCTTCACGTCTGGAAATCTCTCACTGAATGAAATTACATCTGAAGGCCTGTGATGATGGGGAAACTCTCCGATATCCGGCACCCCCATCTCTAATATTGCAACATCCACGCCATTTGCACGATTTTCTATCTCCAGACATGGGCCGGAATCACCGCAGTGGAGCAAGCGGAATCCGCTTTCATGTACCAACTCATACCCATGTGGATCGGTTTCAGGGGTGTGATGGACTGGAAATCTCTCATACCTCCATCCAGTCTCTCCTAGCGTTGCCGTTTCCTTTTCGTTCCAATCGACTCTAGAGTCGAGTGAATCTCCAAGGCTGCCTGGGAACCCCATTTCACAAAGAACAGAGAGATACTCCCTCCCCCCAGGCCTAAGATGCACCTCCAGTTTGTTCTCTCCAACAGGATCTGAGATGTATTTCCTATCCAATAGTAAGAATGGAAACCCGAAGGCATGATCCCCGTGCCAATGCGTGAAAAGTACATGCCGCAATTGCCCAGGCGAAATCCCTGCCCTTCGTAACTGGGGTAGGAGAGTAGGAGGGGCATCAATTAGGACACTGCTATCCAGCAGTGCCAAAGCATGCATTCTTCCTTGGGGTGAGAAAGCATTCCCTGTGCCAAGGAAGTCGATGCGCGCCACATATCCTGACAGGGGCTTCCAGACTTGACCCCATCGTTTGATACCAAAAGGGTCATTACCTTACACATTTGTTCATATATCTCAGTTAAGTCGGAAATAACGGAGATATTGGTGGCAGGCAATTCAACTAAATCTGTGTGGTCCGCGAAGAACCCATATTTCACCAACATTACTGATAATTACGTTCTAAATGGTGAATCGTCAAAGAAGGAAACCAGGCATATTGTATTCAATCTTGGTAACTCTGATTTGGAGTACAAGGCAGGGGATGCTCTTGGAGTCATCCCAAGATGCCCTCCAGAATCAGTCGAAGAGATATTGCAGATTTGTGGATTTTCTGGTGAGGAAGAAGTCGAAACTAATCATGGAAAATGCTCACTTAGGGAAGCGTTGACAGATAGGTACGAGATTCATCGGGTCTCAAAGAAATGGCTCAAGGGACTCGCCGAGAGATCCTCCGATTCTCCTGTAAAAATAGAGATACGAATCGCCTCCAGAAGGAGATTCTCGTCCGTTGACGGGGCATTGATTGTTGACTGGACAGACCGTAGTGAACAAGATCTCCCAGAGGGATACGTGGAGATGGGGGAATTCGACGATAATTCGACGATCCTCCTACAGGAACTAATCTCCAACAATGATTCAATGGAGGATTACATTTGGTCCAGGGACTATGTTGATGCATTAGGGGATTTCATTGGTTTGGGTTTCACTCCGCAGCAACTTCTGGAGGGCATGGATAGGCTGAAACCGAGACTCTACTCTATTGCCAGTAGCCCCGATTTTGAAAAGGGAACAGTCCACCTAACTGTGGCAATAGTTCGGTACCATCACCACGAAAGGGATCGAACTGGACTTTGCACAGGTTTCATGGCCGACAGATGTGAAACCGACACTACTGAGATTGGTGTTTACATGTCTCCAACTCGATCATTCGTCCTACCTGAGGATGGTTCTAAGGACATTATTATGATCGGTCCGGGAACTGGAATTGCCCCGTTCCGAGCCTTCCTCCAACAGAGAGAAATAAACAAGGATTCAGGGAGGAACTGGCTCTTCTTCGGAGATTGGACTGAGGAGGGGGAATATCTCTATCGTGAAGAAATGGACGCATGGGAAGCCAGTGGGGTAATTTCGAAACATAATCTAGCTTGGTCACGGCAAGGTTCTGAGAAGGTCTATGTCCAACATCTGATGAAGAAGAACGGCGAAGAGATTTGGAAGTGGATTGAAGGTGGGGCATATTTCTACGTATGTGGCGATAAGCAGTACATGGCCAAAGATGTGCATGCAACTCTGATGGATATCTGCTCCGAATATGGGGGGATGTCTCCCGCCGAGTCCAAGAATTTCGTAGAGAATGGATTGATGAAGTCGGAGAAGCGATATCTACGAGACGTATATTGACAGGCCGATTCACTCAAACGAAGGCACACCTAGCATGGTAATGTGTTCCGTCGTGTACTAGTCGCTAACCGTGGCGAGATCGCACTACGGATAGTTAGGTCACTGAGGGAACTGGGCGTCGAATCCGTCGTAATTCATGGAAGGGAGGATAGGATGTCCCTCCCGGTTAGACTTGCGGATGAGGGTTACTTCATTCCAAGAGAAGACCCACTAGCGTCCTATCTTGACATAGAGGCGATAATATCTGCTGCCAAAGAGGTGGGTGCCGATGCAGTACATCCAGGCTATGGTTTTCTTTCGGAGAACGCAACCTTTGCACAGCGTCTCGCAGAGGAGGGAATTACCTTCATAGGACCCTCACCTGAATCACTCAGACTCCTAGGAGACAAGATAGCAGCTAGGGAGGCGATGTCAAAGGCTGGGATCCCTATAGCAAAGGGGACCGATCAACCAATTTCTGATTCTAATGCGGCACTAAACGTGGCTTCCGAAATCGGCTTCCCAATCATGATAAAAGCAGCCTCTGGGGGAGGGGGAATTGGGATGCAGGTGGTAAATGAAAAGTCCGAATTCGACTCAGCTCTAAGACAATGCCAAGGTAGGGCCGAGTCCGCCTTTGGTGATAGTAGAGTTTTCATAGAGGAGTATGTAAGTTCAGCAGAGCATATTGAATTCCAGGTTGTCGGGGATGGCTCGAAAGCAATCCATCTCGGAGAAAGATTCTGCTCCATTCAGAGAAGACATCAGAAGATTCTCGAAGAGGGTCCTTGGATTAGTCGTGAAGAAAGAGAAGATATTGGGGCTAGGGTCGTAGCAGGGGCGGAGGCTATCGGCTACAGGGGTCTAGCGACGTTTGAATTCCTCAGGAACTCAGAGGGAGAATTCTACTTCATGGAGGTGAATCCACGGGTCCAAGTGGAGCACACAGTAACTGAGATGTTAACGGGAATTGACCTCGTCTCTCTTGGAATCATCGTTTCTTCTGGAGCCGATCTACCAATTTCCCAAGAAGAAGTGGTATTGAGCGGTCACGCTATCCAGGTTCGGATAAACGCAGAGAACCCAGTAACTCTCGAACCTTCTCCGGGAAAATTGTGGGAATGCCATTGGCCGGGGGGTCCCGGCATCAGAGTCGACTCCCATGGATTCTCAGGTTATGTGATGCCCGAAGCATTCGACTCGTTGCTCGCCAAGATAGTTTCTTGGGCTCCAAACAGGAACCAAGCAATAGGAAGGTTAGACTCTGCTTTGGAAGAGACTATTCTTCTTGGATTAGATACTTTGATCCCCCTCCATAGGGCGATATTGCAGGAATCAGACTTCATAGAAAGGAAAATAAAAACTAACTACCTAGAAACCCATACAGATTTGCTAGTTGGTGATGGTTAGTTGGATTTAGTCATTGTTGGCAGCATCGGTTATGATGACATAGAAACACCAATTGCCACAGGATCGGATATCCTCGGGGGATCCGCAGTTCACGCCGGTGTCTCAGCCGCTTTTCATCTTCCAGAGACTCCGGGGGGTGTCCGTCGTGTGGGTTTGGTGGCACCAGTCGGGAAAGACTTCTCCAATTCTCACCAGTCCAAACTAGAAGGTCTGGGAATCGACTTCTCTGGTGTGGAAAGGTTGCCAGGCAATACATTTCGTTGGTCGGGAAGATACTCGGGCACGATGGAGAACGTTGAAACAATTTCTACAGAGATCAACGTTCTAGGTGATTTTGCTCCTGAAATCCCCCAATCATGGAGGTCCCCAAATATTCTCTTCTGTGCCAATACCCATCCAGCATCCCAGGTCATGGTTCTTGATCAATGTCCTAGCTCAGAGATTACAGCAATTGACACATTCATGTTGTGGATAGAGACTGAGTTCGAGGACCTCTCTGCTGCTCTCAGGAAGGCTGACTTGGCAATTCTCAATGAAGAAGAGGTATGTGCTATCTCTGGTGAGGAAATTTTCATGAAGGCTATCAAACCAATATTGTCCGGAGCTTGCCTTCACGGAGGGGAATCCGCTGGACTAGGTCCAAGGGGATTGGTAATCAAGCGAGGGTCTTCTGGAGTTTTTGCACATCTCCCGTGTGGAATCATTGCCCTCCCATCTTATCCAATTACTGAAGTTATTGATCCGACAGGGTGCGGGGATTCCTTTGCCGGGGCACTCTTAGCGAATATGTCTGGAAGAAAAGGAGTCTTGCAGGATTTAGAATCAATGAGGGTTGCTATGATTCACGCGACTGTGTCTTCTTCGTTTACAATTCAAGGACTAGGTACGAACAAACTTCAGGGTCTCGAGAGAGGCCTCTACCATGCAAGAATGGATAGTTATCGCAGAATCGTAGGACTGTGATCATCCCAATCTTCTGAGTCCGGGGAGGGGATGTGGGTCTTCCTTAGAAGAGGTCGGTTTTAGTTGATTGAACCGCAATGAATCATTTGATCCATCGAGTAGACGTGGGCTGTCTTCTTCTCCCGAAAGACTTCTGACAATTGAATCGAGCTTGTCCCGAGCAGTGGAGGCATGATTATTTTTTCTCATTTCCCTCAAACGAGAACTAACATCGGCTTGGTGTTCTTGATCACTCCTCAGCCTCATGTGTTGGGTGGTCTGGAACCTCTCAGTTTCTATCTCATTGGTTGAATATGCGTCCTCACCTTTACTCCTATCGATAGAGCTACCCGGTCTCAGAAGACGCGATAGCCATCCTCCCGATACCGGAACTTTCGACTTCACACCAGACGACCTGCTTCCAGACATAGTAGATGCAAGACCCCTCAAGGCCGGATAGTCATCCAAATTTGCAGCCTGCACACCCCCCAGTTCATTCAAACTCTGCGATCTTAACTCCTGCCTCGCCTTTGCTTGCCTAACTACTCCTGCTTTGCACTCTTCCCTAACCGCGTCTTCGGTAGGAGGGGGTAGCAAGGAATTCGAGAACGGTTCAGTCGGAGCCCCAAATTCTTGATGAGCTCGTTTAATCATCTGAGCACTCGAATGAGGCCTCTCATCTGGTTCCGGAGGAGGGTTGAACTCAAAATCGAAAAGGTCCATGTCATTTGCATTGGAGGCTTCTGAGACCGAATTAGAGTCGAATAGTCCACCCGGGGAGAACATGTCTAGACCCTCTGCGGCGTCAGAGAAAGCAGAATCGATCCTAGTGCTACCGTTTGAATCCGACTCCTTCTCTTTGTACCAACTAGGTGCCTCTTGCACCCCCCATGCTCTCTCGTATGCGTTCTGCTTGGATGTATTAGAGACGGACACCCCCCTCAAACCACTTCCTTCCTTCACTAATTCGGGAGATTCTGGTGATAATTGGGGGTCGAATATATTCAAATTATAATCTGTTTGGATTCCTAGAATCGACTCGTGATTTTGTTCCCTTTTGACTACTGTGTTTGTTTCAGCCGTGATTGGTAATACAGCTAAAGGGACCTGCCCTAACTGCCCAGTTACATCTCTGAGTGCAGGGAAAGTTGGAAGTTCGGATTCTAGATTCTCCAGACCCAGCAAAGCCTCTGGTATATCGCTACCATGTCTTACTCTATCAATAATCAGACATAATTTCAGGAGATTCGCCTCACTGCCAGAAACTAGGTACCTGTCACCAGAACCAGTTTCTATGGCTAGGATGGAATAGCGAGAAACTATGTTCGCAATGATTACGGATGCCCCAAGTCCAACTGCCAACCAACTCATCGGTGCAAATATTGTTGTTATTCCCAGGTAAATCGAAATCATTCCTAGAATTACTGTGCCCGATGGGAGCATAGGGATCTTGAGATGCCTCATTTTCTCAATTGCAGCCAAATCAAGTCTGACGCCCCTTCCATCGAACCTTTCTATGGTAAGCTGACGCTCAGTAATTACTGCACAACACTTCCCTCTCGCTCCGACCAAGTAGAGACCGCCGATTAACTCGGCTCGCCTCTTCTCGGTCGAGCCATTTGGCTCGGCCAATCCCATCCGAACCGCCGAGCGGTTTATTCACGGTATAAGTTCATGGGGGGTAGTCCATTGAAATCGCTTCACTTGGCGATGCTACTTATTCCGCCATCACTCCCTTCAACGCATGGCGTTCCTAGCATCGTTCGCAAGTGCCCACATCTCCTTCTCATCATCTGACTTCGGTTCAAATTGCGGAATCTCAACTGGCTTCATAGACTCGTCAATGGCTACCATGAAGAAAAATCCAGAACAGATTTCTTCTCCCACCCATTCAGAACGGGATAATCTACAGGAAGTCACATGAACCCCAACAGTTCTTGGTGAAGTCCAAACTACTCTAGACGTAGTCCTGATTATGTCCCCTTGGAAAGCCGGTCTCTTGAACTTCAAAGCGTCTACAGAAACGGTTACGAAAACCCTGTGTGCGAACTTCGAGGCAACCATCCCCGCCGATGTATCCATAATGGCCATTAGTCTGCCACCGAATAGGGTGTTAAGCGCATTTGTGTGGCCCGGAAAAACCTCATCCAGCACCACTACTGGTTCATCTGAGAATGGTCTGTCACTATTCATCATAACACTCTCAGCGAGACACACCCCTTGAATCCTACAGTTTCAGGGACAACAAAACGGAGGTTTACCGCTGACTTCAATCGAGCGATGCACCTCGGAGAAACATGGGGGTGCCAGATCTCAGGTGGGAAACTTCTGTCTTTCGGGATCCAAATGGCGGTTCTGTTTTACTCTGGCCCTATCTTCCATGTGTGCGCATGCCTTCGAAGATGAGGCCAAGGGATTGGGATGGTTTAGCACTACTGTCCTCAGCCGATGAACTAGTTTCTCTGAAGGAGGAAGAGGAGCAGGATAAGTCCAGTCCGGGGATACACATGGTGTCTGCATCTGCATCTGGAACTACTCTTGGAATGCTTGTTCGAGATCTCTCGGAACTAGATCTGGAGGGCCCATCCATCCCTGATCCAGAAAGGATCAGACTTCTCAGACACGCTGAGAACTCTAGAGGCGGTATGCCCATTTACGCCATAGAACCAGGAATAGATGACCCAGAGTGGGCAGATTGGCAATCCAGATGGGCCGATGAACAAGTCAGATTTAGGAATCTACTTGCCACAATAGGAAGATCTAGGAGGTGGTCCAAGATTCGAAAGGAGGCTATTAAAAAGGTCACTCACTCAAGGCTAGCAAATCCAGATTTAGGTGCCGCATCAGCAGTGTGTGCTGCTTGGTGGACAGAAGAGTCACTATGTTTGACAGAGGAACTCGTCAAGGAGAGGGATTCAAGATTTTCCTCTAGGATTAGAGGGGCACTCTCTAATCTCAGAGATAGCGGAGCAGGAGATTGGGGGGAAGACGGCCCAAACCTACTAGTCCCAGTTCAGCAGGCTCATGTACCAACTCTAGAGAATAGCCTAATTGCCTGTGAGTCCGTCGAGACACTGGAGATGGAGCAATGAGCGGTTCTGAAATCAATTTTGAGACTCAGTCATTCCGAGTAATTCCCTCCGAACCGATCATATTAGCAGATGCTGTTAGGTTAGCAGGAGCGAGGAGCAACGGGGCATTCGCAGTTATTGAGCACGAGGAACCCAGAGCCCTCATTGTCGTCGACACCGATGGATCATTACTGATTCACGGAATTTCCAACCCAGAAGCAGCCTCGTTAATCGCTGAGGAGACTCTTCTCAGCATCGGAATCTCCGAAAAGGGACTCGTGGTAGAAAGGGGGGAGGTTCTTGCTAGTTTCTCCATTGGAAGAGTTGTATTGATCAATCTGGCAGCAGAACGATTCAAGGATGCAGAACACGACCTCAGGCTAGATGCTCTCCGAATCACAGCAAAGAGGCATAACTGTACAATCCTTCTTTTCAACAACGGCAAAGGAATTGTGACGGGCCAGTCATCTCGGAAGGTCGCTGAAATGGCTGCCTCGTATTGGATCTCGAAATTGTCCGAAGAAGGCGCTTTGGCGTGAGAAGATGTTGGATAAAGGAAAGTGGAATGGGCCGATATTTGATCAACATATGCATCTCGATCGTTCACACCGATTCCTAGATGCAGTGTCCGACTTCTCAAAATCCGGTGGAACCGGACTCATGCTCGTACACAAACCAGCATTCTCTCAATCATTGCCATCGGACATTTCAGGGTACAGGGAAGTCTATTCAGAAACAATTTCCATGGCCGAAGAGATTCGTAGGAACCACGACCTAGATGTGGGTGTTGTTCTAGGGCCGCATCCAGTGGCTTGGGAGAATCAGATAGCAGAATTGGGATTAGAGAAATCTTCAGAGTTACACTTGCAAGCAGTCGATTTAGCATTGGAGTACATTGATTCGGGGCATGCTCATTGTCTCGGAGAGGTGGGGAGGCCACATTACGCAGTTGAAGGGGAAACTTGGCATGAAGCAAACGAAATGCTGTTGGAGATACTCTCGATGGCATCTTCAGCTAAGACATCAGTCCAACTACACGTCGAGGACAATGGTAGGGACACATGTTTTGAGTTGAGCCAACTATGTAGGTCATCAGGACTCCGTTTGGATCGTGCTATCCGACATTATGCCCCTCCAGATATTAGCTCCGACTTCACTCATGGACTCTCGGCTACTGTCAATGTTGGAAAGGGAAGCGTTGCAACTCTGACCAAAACGGCCAGTATGGCAAGCGCTCCTTGGGGGATGGAAACAGACTATCTCGACGATATTAATAGACCAGGGGCAGTTTTGGGTCCAAAGACAGTCCCAAAAAGAACTCACGAATTGTGTTCCAGCCTGCTCTCGTCTGGATGGACAGAATCCGAGGTTGAGTCTTTGCTGATAAAGGTCCATTCAGAATGGCCAAAATCACTCTATGGAGTCTGAGCGTAATTTCACTCTTGGTGTGAAGATCATCAATAAACCGGCAATGAACATGACTAGGGATACTCCTAGGAACTGCAATTCCCCCATTGGAAGCGGTATTCCCCTTGATTCCATTAGCATCCTCAACAAAGGTCCATTTATTGGAAGGAAAAATAATATCAGAAAAATACCAAACCTCTGCCTGAGCATCATGACAATCCGTGCAGGCACCCACTTTTCAAATTCCTCAGTAAACCGAATCGATTTAGAGATGCTATACGTCCGCCGAGTTCAGGCGCCTGTAGTGAAGGGGTTATCACAAGAGGTTTCCAACCTCTTGTCCCGGGTTCGAATCCCGGCGGGCGCACCATTTTCCTTTCCATGACGTAGAAATTAGTTAATTGAGACTGAAGCATTGAAACACACCTTGCTTTGCGAAACCCTGTGTCATCAACCAAGAAAGAGGGGAGCGCAGTAGGTGCGTCACTAAGCAAAGACATGTCAGAGATGGCAGATGACAGTCAAGTAGTCGGCAGAAAGATATGGAGGGTAGTTCCGTATGTCACCAGATACTGGAAAAAGGCACTTGGAGGGATTCTGGCAAACGCCGGCGCTCGGGCATTCGATCTAATTCCGTTCATCGCAATCGGAATGGCCGCTGACTATTACGAATCCAAGACCTTCACTAACACCACAATCGAGGGACTAGTAAAATGGGGGGCAATCCCAGATTTGGGGCCAATCGATTCCATAGAACTGGGATTTGGGCTCTTGATCATGGTCTGTTTCACTTTCCTAGCGTTTTTCCAAGGCCTTAGCAATCAACTGTGGCAATCCACTGCATATATGGCGCAGCATGATATTCGAATGGATGCAACTAACTCGCTATTGAATATGGAAGCATCGTACTTTGAGAGCAGACAATCTGGTAATCTGATGTCTGTCCTCTCAGCAGATGTCGCTCAACTAGAGGACATCATCTCAGATGCGAGCACTAGCATGATACGAATCACAATCACATTCTCAACTGCATTCATCATCATGTTCTGGATGTCTCCAAAACTCGCTGTAATCCTTTTTGCCCCATTGGTAATCATCGTTCCAATGGTCATTTGGTTCTCCACTAGGGTCCAGAGGAAGTACAGGAAGCAGAGGGAAAGTACTGGGGGGATAGTCGCAATTTTGGAGAATGTGCTTACTGGCGTCACTGTCGTTCAGGCGTATAACGCCAAGGAGTTCGAGAGTTCAAGAATCGGAAGGCAGAGTGAAGATTACCGAGACGCAGCTGTTCAAGCTGCATTCGTTCGGAATCGATTTATCCCTGGGATATACGTGGTTGCAGGTATTTCATTTGGACTGCTCACCTCAGCAGGTGGTTGGGTTATGGAATCGGGCGAGATTACTGTCGGGCAGTTTGTTACATTTCTCCTCATCTCCACCAGGATGACTATGCCGATGTTTATTCTTGGAATGCTGATAAACCAAATCCAGAAGGGAGAGGCTTCATCCAAGAGGGTTTTTGCTATAATAGACTTGGAACCATCAATTTTTGATAAGGAAGGAGCAGTCCCTCTCGAGGGTCCCATTGAATCAATTCGTTTCGACGACGTCTCCTTTGCATATCCGACATCGGAGAATAATGTCCTAAATGGGATTACACTCACAGCCTCCTCTGGAGAGTTCCTTGGGGTGATGGGGCATACCGGAGCAGGTAAGAGCACGATACTGAAACTGGTTGAGAGATTTTACGAGCCACAGGGAGGGAGAGTGATGATTAATGACAGGGACATCAACGAATTCCAGATTGAATCGATTAGGGAAAGAATAGGTTTCGTCTCACAAGACCCCTTTCTTTTCTTTGGAACCATAGGTGAGAATGTGTCTTACGCTCGCGAATCGACCAATGAGCAGATTCTCAGTGCTCTAGAAGCCGCTGGCGCAACTGAGTTTGTTTCCAACCTTAACGATGGTTTGGATACGATGGTGGGTGATAGGGGCGTGATGCTTTCAGGAGGTCAGAGGGCGAGAATCAGCTTGGCTCGAGCACTACTAAAAGATCCAGATCTACTCATTCTCGACGAGGCCAGCGCGGCTCTTGATGCAGAGACGGAGAAACGCATTCAGGAGTCTCTTTTCGGAAATTCAAATGGTGGAAATAAGAGGATAACGATTGCAGTAGCACATCGTCTTGCAACCATTAGGAATGCCGATGAGATAGTTGCACTGGTCGACGGTGCAATTGTTGAGCGCGGATCACACAGCGTTTTGATCGAGAATGACAGCGTCTACGCGTCTCAGTGGTCAATACAGACCGGAGAACTAGATTCATTGGGTGGATAATCTTGGACGAAACCCAGATTCCCTGGGTTTTCGTTGAACCGGGTTCAGTTTTGGTTGGTTCCGATAATCGCTCAATTCTGTTCGGGGGGATAGGTCCCCGTCACGAAGTCATCGTAGAATACCCATTCCGAATTTCGGAACGGCCGCTGAATTTCGAAGAAGCCATCAGTCTTGCAGAGGATTCTGAGATGGAACTTGTATCCGATTCCGAATGGCAGTTGGCATACTCAAGAGGCCTATTGTCGGGAGAAGACGGATTCTCAGAATCTTTGGCAGACTCGGCCCATGACTACTGGGGAAAGGCCTGTGATGGCAGACCTTTCGTAAACGATATCCAAAGTCCCAAGATAATACGAAGATGGAAATCGGGCCATGCAGAAACACTCACGGCATTCGCTCAGGGCAGTGCCGAAGGGACCGTTACCGATGGAGTCAGATTGGTAGTCAGAGAACATCCTGGATGGGACGGAAATCCCATAGAAATCCCCAAGAGAGTCAATTACTCAAG
>CBFIAW010000032.1:0-11869 GCA_965660655.1 Candidatus Thalassarchaeaceae archaeon
GGCATCCTCCCTTCAGAGGAGTCTGCATGGCCTGCCCCATGCTTGTGCTTCTGCCAGTGAAGTCCAACTTCCTTGGGCCCGAAGACCTGACTCCTGTACATCCCCATGTTATGGGTTCCAGTCTCCGGATCGGCGGTAACAACTAGTGGTAGCGTCATGAACGGACCACCGTCATGAGGCCAGGTGATCGGTATGGGCAGTTTGGTCACATCTGGATCATCGATACTGACTTGCTGACACTTCCCCCTCGAGACCCTCTTGGGAGCCATTGAGATCCCTTGTCTGAGTAAGTGAATTCCGGTCCAGGGCCTCTTCAGGATGGCCCCTATGTCTGGCTTCATCAATCCAACCATCATTTCTCCAATATCACTTGGCTCATCCACCCCCAACGCGAGCTTCGTTCTCTCTCGGGTACCAAAGAGGTTCATCGCAAGGGGGAATTTGCTTATTCTCCCATTCTCGAGTCTTGGTTGATCGAAGACCACTGCAGGACCCCCCTTCTTGACTAGTCGGTCTGCTATGCACCCAGCCTCAAACCTCACGTCAACTGGATGGCTAACCCTGAGTAACTCGCCCCTCGCCTCTAGTGCTCTGATGAACTCCTCGAGACTCCTCCAGCCCATGGCGATTCGTGATGCTTCTGACATGAGAAGGTTCGCCTCCCGGGAGGAACTCCAAACCGACGGATTCTTTGATGGGTGCTCTACCGATAATCCGTGGTCGAGGTAGGCAGTGTCTGTGATGTCCTTGTTGTCGGTGCTGGTCCGGGCGGTGGTAACGCTGCTCTCCAATGCTCTAGGCAAGGCCTCTCTACTATCCTGATAGAAGACCACCCAGAGATCGGAACCCCGGTTCACTGTGGGGAGTGCATCTCCGAGATAGCCTGCCAGAACCTCAATCTGGATCTCCCCGAGGAAGTGATCAGCAAGAGGGTCAAGGGGATACGGGTGATCTTCCCCGATGGCACTGAGAAGTGCCTTACAGAGGAGGGATACGTCCTGGAGAAGCATCTGTTCGAGAGGTGGATTGCAGATGAGGCAGTTGCTGCAGGAGCAAGCCTCCACCTTCGTCACAAACTGCTCTCGATGGAGAGGGTGGAAGGAGACTCCTTCGGAGGTTGGATTTGTGATGGCAAGGGCGATCAGTTCCCCATCAGGGCCAAGATCGTGATTGATGCCTCAGGTGTGGCTGCTGTCTGCTCCCGTTTGGTGAAGCCCGATGACGTCTCCCCATTGAATCCAAAGGGCAAGGTCGTCGCAGGGATGCAGTACGAACTGCTGGACGTCCCTAATGATGGGTACTTGGACTTCTACATCTGGCCTAGATATGCCGAGAAGGGCTACCTCTGGATGATTCCGAAGTGCGAAGGACGTGCTAACGTGGGCTTAGTGACCGAGGACAAGCCTAGGACCAAGAAGGCCCTGGACGAGTTCATTGCTGACACCCACTTCTCCGACCTGGAACAATCTCTGCCTCCCTGGAAGGAGAAGGGCAGTCCGGCTTTCGGCGGGACCATCCCCATCTCCGGTCCATTCGACAGAACCCATCACGATGGACTAATGCTGGTCGGTGACGCTGCTGGTTTCACTTCCCCCCTATTCGAGGGAGGGTCCCACCTGGCTCTGAAATCAGCAGTTTTCGCAGCTCAGACTGCTTCCAAGGCTATCTCGGAGGGGGATCTCAGTTCGGAGAGGTTGTCTGAGTACACCAGACTGTGGAAGGCGGAGTTCCCACCCTATGACAAGATCCTGAGAGGGAAGACCGCGCTCTTCGAGCTATCCGACGATGAGATGTCCGTGATGGCGACCTGCTTCCCAGACGAGATGTCCGACATGGGCGCATCGGGGAAGGCAATGGTCGGATTCAGGCTACTGCTGAGAAGACCCGGACTATACTTCAAGAAGATCGTCCCAGCGATGCTAGCATTCGGGTACAGCCGGGCGAAGTATTACGGATGGTGAACAATGCTCACCCTCCTCGGATACACCCTCCTCACCCTAGCGTTGCTTGTGAGCACCTATCTCGCCTTTCGTCCCGAGGCTAGCTCTAATCCTCTAGTCAGAACTACGTCTATGGCAGCACAGTCGTCTCCATTCCTATTTCTCGTCGCGGCATTCCTGATTGAGGCAACGACACTCGACCTCGTCTCACGATACGTAGGTGAGGGTCTGCCACTATCATATCGTATCTCTGCCGTATGGGGGAGTAGATCCGGGCCCCTGTTAATGTGGGCCTCGATGATGGGGGTAATTACTTGGGTGATGTCTAGGGACAAAAAACTCGATAGCACGACAATCAGGATCATGCACTCATGGACTGCAATCCTTCTCCTGGTGGCATCGGTCCTCCGCCCGTTCTCTCCCGCTGATTCCGGATCGTCTGGTGAGATCAGTCCACTGCTCCAGACAGACCTGATGGTGATCCACCCACCCGTTGTTTTCGTCTACTACTCCCTATGCCTAGCAACAGCCAGCATCGCCCTGTCTGGGCTGATCAGGGCCATTCCATCGGAGGAGACACACAGCTCGATGATCAGATGGGCTAGGTACTCATTCCTGGCAGGTACCGTCGGCATCGGGCTCGGGGGACTTTGGGCCTACACGGTTCTGGATTGGGGGGGGTACTGGGCATGGGATCCCGTCGAGACTGGTTCTCTGATGCCGTGGCTAGCACTCCTCGCTATCCTACACGCTAGGGCTAGGAGCCAGTCATCCAGGCCCTTCTCTCTTACACCTGCACTGGGATTGATCTGCGGGGCCCTAGTCATACATGCGACGCTGGTGACCAGGGCCAATGGGGTCTGGGCATCAGTCCACGCCTTCGTTGGCGACGGGGAGAACTCGCTTCCACGCGATCCCTATGTCCGGGTAGTCGAGATAATCGACTTCAGTGCGGTGGGGTTCGAGGTACTAGTCTACCTCCTCTCATTATTGGGTCTTCTATGTCTGTCAGTCGCTCATGTCCTGAGGGAGCAGAGAATCGATGTCGCAGAGAGAGGGGCACAGACTCTGTTCGATTCGAACAGGCCATTAGCCACGTTGCTTCTCGTCTACTTCGCTGCCGTGGGACTGTGGATCGGCTCATCGGCAATCATGTTCTTCGGCCTCTCCATACTTCTCCTTCTGGTCTTCGGGGACCGCGACGACCCCCCGGTCCACTGGGTCTCCATGGGAGTGCTGCTCATGCTCTTCTCAAGCTGGGGCTGGGTGTCGGAGTGGTACCAGTCGCTGGCTGGTATCATCCCGTTCCTCCTAGTCTGGATACTCCCCGAAGACGAGAATGACGATCTATCCTGGATTGTTGGTGCGGTGTTCGACCCCAAGCAGAGGGCGAGGTACTCCCGATCATTCCCGTGGCACCTCCCCGTGGCCTTCCTCTTACTAACCTGGGTTCTACTAACAGTCGAGATAGAAGGCACTAACATCGCTGCCCACGAGTACTACGGCGCTCCTCTGGTCTCGTTGCTGGCTGTCGGACTCGCCCTGTACGCGTGGGGTGATGGCATCAGCGGCAGAGCGGGAATCATCGCCCTGTCGGCCACAGCCGCGCTCTCGGTCTTTCTTGCCACGTACTCTGGTAGCTTCGACTTGCCTGGAAACCAGGACCAACCAATCACCGATAGCATTTCCAGGGGGGCACTGTCCATGTTTGTTCTCACTTGGCTGGTATTTGCTATCCCCCCAACCCTTCTGAAGCTCTGGAGGAGCTCGAGGGATAGCCTCCCGGGAATCATTCGTCGCGGTCTGAGGTCTGAGGCTGCTCGAGCCAGGGTCATGGGCACTCACATCGCCCATGCCGGGATCCTCCTCCTCCTCGTGGGACATGTCCTCACGACCACCCTCGTGGATCGAACCGACCCGTCCCACTTCGTCACCCTGGAGAGGGACGTCCCCACGGAGCATCAGGGGTTGGAGCTCGTGTTCACCGGGGTCGAGATCGTCTCTGTCGATGACGATGGGTACGACTACGGCATAGGGGACGGCTACGTGGGGGTAGTGATAGAGGCAAGGAATGGGGAGGAGGTTCTGGGGACGATCACGCCCGGCATGCTCCGCTTCGACTCCCCTTCCGGAGCGGTATCCGCCAGATCGGAGGTCGATAGGCTGACCGGGGTGACCGGGGATACCATCGTCATCTTGGACCTCCTGCAATCGAACGAGCTACTTTCCTCGATGATTCTGGGTCAGACCGAGCAGGTGAGCGAGGTCAGGGTGACCGTGCACCACCTCCCCGGTAGCCACCTGGTCTGGTCTGGCTGGCTGCTGGTTGTGCTCGGGATCACTCTCACATCCATTACAAGAAGTGGTAGCTCAGACATTGATGCCGATTGAGGGCCCCCTCACCGTTTGAATGAAAAAGGGGGAGCGGGTCGCGATGCTCCTGAGGTGCTATGATGGATAATGGCTCAATCGTTCATATCGACTATGATTTGTTCAATGCAAGCAATGACAAGCTAATCGAGACAACTAGAGAGGATAATGCCAAGGAGCACGATTCTCATGATGAGAACAGAGAGTACTCACCGATGATTACCACTGTAGGGGATGGACGTTTAATTCCCGGTTTCGAGGCACACTTAGCCGAAGCCGAGGCTGGTAAGGAGTACGAATTCGACATCGAACCTGAAGACGCTTATGGGGAGAGGGACCAGAACAAGATTGAGACAATATCACAGAACGTTCTCCTTCGCAGCGTTAGGGATCCGAACACACTCGCAATTGGCGCTCCAGTCGAGATTGGAGGTAGGAACGGGATCCTCCAGTTCATGAGTGCCGGCAGAGCGAGGATTGACTACAATCACCCTCTTGCGGGCGTCACTCTGAGATACAGCTACCAGATTGTCAAGGTCGTGGAGGACAGGAACGAAAAGGTCCAGACACTGATGAAGATGAACACAGGAAGAGATGACTTCGAAATCGAGTTCGATGGCGATGACCTAACCATGACACTCCCCGAGGAGATGGCATATGACCAGAACTGGGCTTTCACCAAGTTCTCGCTGGTCACTACTCTGAGGGAGAATGTCGGGGTTGCCCGAGTAGTCTTCCGAGAAGTACACGAGCCTAGGAAGATCGACGAAGAAGAATGACTAGAGAATCCACGGAATAATTACCGGGATCAAGAGCACTAGAAGTATGAAGATGCTGCTTAGGCTGCTTATTCTGTTAGACAACATCTCTATGCGAATCGGATGGGTCTTCTTGCTAACTCTCCTCAGTAATGAGTGGACCCCATCCCTGACTAGATGGCCACCATCGAAGGGGATCATCGGAATCAGATTGGCGAACCCTAGTAGGAAGTTAATCCAGACTAGCCAGAAGAGAAAGTCGAACAGCATCAACATCCCATCGGTTCCCAGAATGGATGCAATCGCACCATCCCCAGCAATTAGCATCCCCCTCTCCTCCAGACTCATAGTCTGGCCTTCGTTTGCAATCGGGACATTAAGCATCAGAAGAGGCCGAATTGCAGTCACTAATGCCGTTCCGTACACCGAATACTCTCCCTCGACAATATCTGCATAAGCATCTAACCCACCAGTCGAGGACATTAGGCCCGAGACTCCTAGGAACGCATCTCCACGCTCAATTCCCCACAAATCTAGCAACACTTCTGTATCCTCGATGCACTCGGGGGCACCATCACACTCATCGATGTAGTATTGGTACCGATCACCCATAGTGACCGCTATCGTCCTTTCAGTCCATGGATCATTCACATCCGACCTTGATAGAACGGTCAGAACAGCTTCATCTCCAGCAGCAATTTCACCCATTTCCATCGAAAAGTCGGAGTACTCACCAATCTGGTTCCCATCGATGTGGGTTATCGTCTCGTACGGAAGCAGGCCGGCTTCTTCGGCTCCCCCTCCGACCACAATCCCCCTAGCATAAACACCATCATTTTCTGCGACCATCCCGCTGGAAACTGAAGAAAGAAGGATCAATACGACGTAAGTTGCGAAGATATTGATAGAAGGCCCTGCAGCAAAGAGCCTCAACCTGTCCCTTCTAGGGGCCCTCCCCATTTCAGCTTCCTCAGGTTCGGCGAATGCCCCAATCGGCAATGGCCCCAATTGCAGAACCCCAAAACTCCGTAGCCTCATTCCATGTGCTCTAGCCTGAATCCCGTGGCTATACTCGTGAATAACGATTGCTAAGATTAGAGCCAATGCTGGCCACCAGAATGGAACGAAGCTAGTAACCCCCGGAATCAGAAGAAGATCACTTGCAGGAAGAGGGTCATCTGGAGGGTTAAACGCGACTGAGATCAAACTCAGTAGCAGTAGGAGAACTACCATTGACATTACAAAGAAGCAGAGCCAAATCGAGATCTCCCCAAAACCGCGCCAGAATCTCTTAGGCTTGGAAATGAAATCGAGTAATCGCATCCCTCTCTTGGTTCTAACCATCAGAATTACCCCCAGTGCTCGAGTCGCATCGAATCTGTCCAGAACTCCCGTAGACTCAGCATACACCAATCCAGAATACCAAAGTCCGAACAGAATAACCAACCAAATAGGAGCACCTAGGGAATAGACAAGGAGTAGGAGTAGGAGGGGGAAAAGAATGCCCCTGCCCCCTGCATCTTCGGCCATGACATGACACGTCCACACTTCGCTCTTCAACCTGCTCTCAAACGTAAGAGAGAATACTGTCCACCATTTCCGGCATCCATGTCTCCCGGAACCGATCAGCCTTCAAGGAGTACCAATCGGAGGATAGATTCCCTATCCAGAGAGAGGGAAAGCATCAGGAGGATACTGGCCCAGGCCGAACTAGATAGGGTCCAAGAAGATATCAAAATGCTAAAGAAAAATTTAGACTCAATCGAAAAGAGTCTTTCTGGTGGTTCCCACTAACCGAAGGCCGACTCCTTTGTTTTGGTCGACCCAGGATCAGATACAATCCCACTTGCTCCATTTGACTTGCAAACCAATGACAAGAAGCGGTGCACAGGCATCCCAGAATTCCAGTCTAGGTGAGGCGATCCTCTGCTCGTCAGGGGGAGAGGGGGGATGCTCCTTGAAAGATGCCTAAGCTTCCCACTCAATCCTTCAACCTCAACTCTCATTATTCTCCAACTGTCCCCCCGTACCCCCTTTAGTCTGAATGCGTATAGGGGGAGAAGTCCACACCGCTCTCCTGTGGACTTCAGCGCATTGTACTGTTCCATCGTCCTCCCGGAGAGGTAAATCCTGTCACTCTTTGAGGACTTCACTTCTATGGGGAAACACATGTCCCCCCTTAGAGCAAGCAAGTCACCAGTCCCTTCTGAACCGCTTCCAGCTGCTCGGACCACTAAGAATGGCCTCTGAATTACGCTCATCGCCTTGGCTCGCGCTACCTCACTGCATGATCTAGTAACCGCACGAACGCCCTTCAATTCACCAGCGAGCACTGATCGCAACTCTCGCTCATAGATGGTGCCCACGGCCCTATCCGATTCTCAGGGTTATTGAGGACACCGGTCCCAATCACTGAAACTTTCCCTTTCTGTAGTCTCTGGTCTTGTCTACTCCAGGAAACTGGTCCTCACTCTCTCTGTAGATTGTCTTCATGTTGTTCAGGAAATTGTCTTCGTTAGTCACAATCAGCACCATGTCAACTCCCGGGTCTTTTTCTCCATCCATCCAAGGTAGGATGATTTCCATAGTCATCCTAGCTCCTTCTCTGTGCGGATATGCATAGACATCCATTCCCAGAGGAGGCAGAACCAGAGTCTTCCTCGGCTTTAGATTCTCCACCGCATCGAAAAGAGCATTGTACGAATTCCTCATCAGCTCCCTCCTGAAATTGTCTTGGGTTGGCCTCCTGCAGTCTGGCCCAACTACGTGCACAAGGTTAGATGCCGGAAGGCCAAATGCAGGCGTAGTGACTGCTTCCCCCACTCCGCAGGGTTGTAGATTCGATTTCCTCCTCTCCTTTGCAATGTTGGCACACGCCTCTCTAAGGTCTTCTCCAGCGGCCTGCTGCATCCTCTCATCCAGGCCCTCTCTCCCAGCGAGTCTACTGTTCGCAGGAATGACCATCACGTCGCCCTCAACACCAACGATGTCCCCATAGAGAACGCGCACCTGTCCATGCCTGCATTCTCTTACGATTACTACTTCGGCCATAGGTATACGAAGGGAGGCCATCTGATATGTATCCATCGTAGGCAATTTCTGCATAATTAGGGAACTTTAATCGCCACCAACCCCTCCCCATGCTCATGTCAACCGGATATGTACTGCTTGATGTGGAACCGGGTACTGAGTATTCTGTTTTCGAGAAGGCCTCTTCGCTACCATTTGTCTCAGATGCCCAAGTTCTATTTGGCGATCATGATATGATCCTGAAGATAGAGGCTGAGAGCATGGGTGAAATTGCGAAATTGGTTGTTGATTCTGTCCGTTCAATCCAAGGAGTCACCAACACAAAGACGCTTGCATGTGCCGAATTGTAGAATTCGGTTAATCGCTAAAATTAGCAAACTTTGCCCCAGTATCCCGTTATTTCGACTTAACTTTATTATCTATGCAGGACCCGAATCAACCGGAGGAATCCAAAAATGGCAGACAAGAAATATTTCGTGTTGATGCAGAACAGCAAGGACACTGCTCAAGTGTTCCACAGCAAGCAGCCCAGAGGAGCGGCTTTGAAGGCGGCTTCAAGAGGTGTCACAGACATCCACCTCAGGGAAAGAGGGACCAACAGAGTTCATGTGTTCTCTGGTTCTAAGAACAAGGTCCCCAAGGGCCCAAATGCACCTGACTGGCTACCTGACATGATCAATAAGGCCAACGTGAAGAAATTACGAATTGACCGAATCTGATTAGGCCCAGTTTTCTGGATTTACGACGGTCTTCGTTAACTTCAGCGGATGCCTTTTGACTACTTTGAACGGTATCTCTTTCTGGCTCTTTCAGTTCGTTCGGCTTCTTCCTTCAGTGCCTCATTAGCCCTGGCTCTCTCTTCCTCAATCGCATTCTCAGCCTTCTTCATATTTCCAGGATCAGCCGACTTTGAGAAGTCCTCAGTAAAGTAGCTTAACACCCCCGAAGTGAGATTCAATGCTGTATTCAACGGATCGATAAGGGGGTCGAAGTACTCGGTCACCACTCTCTCTTTGAGTGGGATGATGGCATTGTCAGTAATCTGAATACCCGCCGGACAAACCTCAGTGCAGCACCTGGTAATATTGCAATAACCAATTCCGAAGTCATCTTTGATTTCTGGAATCCTGCTCTCATTGTCCAGTGGGTGCATTTCTAGGCTGGCAAGGCGAACGAAGAACCTAGGGCCAGCAAATTCTTCGAACATCTTATGCTCTCTAAGGACATGGCAAGTGTTTACGCAAAGCATGCACTCGATGCACGATCTGAACTCTTGCAGTCTCTCTGCTTCTTCTTGATGAAAAACCCAATCTGGCTCTTCTGGGCCATTAATCGGCTTTATCTGCTGTTCTGTCCTGTAAGCCCACGAGGTGTCAGTAACTAGGTCTTTAGTGAGTGGAAACGACTGCATTGGCTTAATCAGGACAGGCTCATTGACCGGTGTCTCATCTAGAATGTCTTCCATTCGAGTCATGCACATTAGTCTGGCCTTACCATTTACCTCTGCGCTGCAAGAACCACATTTTCCCGCTTTACAATTCCAGCGGCAAGCAAGGTCGGGGGCGTGTTCAGCTTGAATCCGGTGAATCACATCTAGCACTACCATGCCTTCGTCGAGGTCGACTTTGTAATCCACCATTCTCCCAAATGGGATGCCATCTGAGTCCGCCTCCCCTCTGAAAACCCTGAAAGTCACTTTGTCCTGCATCTCATTCCTCCTCCTGCAAATCCTCAGAATCCAGAAGCGACCTCAATTCTTTTGGGATCTTCGGATAGGAAACGAAATCTATGTTCATGGAACCATCATCTCCCATCAATATTACGCTGTTTATTTTGCCCCAATGATTGTGATCCGTCTCTGGGAAGTCATCTCTTGTATGGGCTCCTCTACTCTCTTCTCGCCTAAGTGCTGCGATTGCGCACATCTTGCTGACATCTATCATAGCGCCTATCTCAAGTGCTTGATGCCATCCTGGATTGTACATCCTTCCACCTCCCGGGGAAGTCAAAGAAGACCTCTCTCTAAGCTCCTCAAGGTCTTCGAGCGCCCCTTCAAGGAGCTCACCAGTTCTTATGATTCCAGCCTTACTCTGCATCATTTCTCTCAGATCGCTCACTACCTTGGCAGGGTTCTCTCCACCTTCCCTACCTAGGGGTTCTAAGGTCTCTTCAATAACCGAATCAATCTCAGATTGGCTAATCTCGGAGAACTCATCCTGTTCTTTCGAGTATTTTGCAGCATGCTCTCCAGCAATCTTACCGAATACAATCAAGTCTGAAAGTGAGTTGCCACCTAGTCGATTTGCACCGTGTAGCCCGGTTGCCACCTCCCCAGCAGCGAAAAGTCCCCTTACAGTAGTCTCTTGGCTGTAAGGGTCAACTTTGACTCCACCCATTACGTAGTGAGCAGTAGGCCCCACCTCCATTGGCTGTTTGGTTATGTCCACCGCTGCCAGTTCCTTGAACTGATGGTACATCCCTGGTAACTTTTTCTTAACTTCCTCTGAGTCTCTCCAGGAGATGTCTAGGTATGCTCCTCCGTGCTCGGAGGACCTCCCCGATGCTTTCTCGCTGTTTATCGCTTTGGCCACAACGTCTCTGGTTAGAAGCTCCGGGGGTCTTCTCTTAGTCGCTAATTTGCCACCAACAACCTCCTTGACCCACGCTTCTGCCTCTCCAATCGTATCGGCAAACTCATCTGCATACATCTCAGGAACGTAGTTGAACATGAATCTCTCACCCTTGTTATTCTTCAGCACACCACCCTCTCCGCGCACTCCTTCGGTAACGAGGATACCTTTCACAGAAGGCGGCCAAATCATGCCAGTGGGATGAAACTGGACGAATTCCATGTCCCCCATTTCTGCTCCCACCCAGTAGGCCAATGCATGACCTTCGCCAGAATACTCCCATGATCCGGAGCATACTTCCCAGCAGCGCGTAATTCCGCCTGTAGCCAGTACAATCGTCTTGGCCTTGAAAACATGCAGAGAACCATTATTTCTGTCATAAGCGAAGCAACCCGAAACTTTCCCATCAGTCTTGAAGATTCTTCTAACCGTGTATTCCATGAATACTTGCATTCCTTCGTGGATGCCTTTCTGTTGTAGGGTCCGAATTAACTCTAGCCCAGTAGCATCTCCAATGTGGGCTAACCTTGGGTAAGTGTGCCCACCGAAGTTCCTCTGACTCGTCAGTCCATTGGGAGTTCTGTCGAAAACTGCACCCCACTGTTCCAGCTCCCTGATCCTATCAGGTGCCTGCTGGGCGTGAATCTGGGCCATCCTCCAGTCTCCAAGATATTTGCCTCCTTTCATGGTGTCTCGGAAGTGAGTCTGCCATGAATCTCGCGGGTCTTTGTTGGCCAGAGCAGCTGCCGCTCCCCCCTCTGCCATAACTGTGTGAGCTTTGCCCAGCATTGATTTGCAAATCATTGCAACACTTGCCCCTGACTTGCTGGCTTCGATTGCTGCTCTGAGTCCAGCCCCCCCTGCCCCAATTACAATGACATCAAACTCGTGATGTTCGACTTTCTCCCTCATCATATCCCTCCGAGGATGACATAGTCAGTAAGACCAAAATCTTGACAGATCCAAATGTAGAAGTCGGCGAACATTACCCAAAATAGGCTGATCAAAGCCCAGTCTTTGTGTCGTTCGTTTAACTTAGTCGAGAACTTCCACATCCTGTACTTGAAACGGTTAATCGACGAACCAGTCCAATCGTTTGACCCCCCACCAACTACATGTCTGAAAGCGTGACACCCAAATG
>CBFIAW010000033.1:0-11573 GCA_965660655.1 Candidatus Thalassarchaeaceae archaeon
GCAGGGACTGCCTCCAGGGTCGTGATAATTCGAGTCCTAGGATCCAGGCTGCCTATCTCCGAGGCTAGTGTATCTGAAGCAGCCACGGAAACTGCTGAACAGAGAAGGAAGTATGACCATTCATGGCCGCCGATGAAATGATGGCCGATGGCAACGATACTGGCCATTCCACCATTAGCCAGAACATTCTTCCACCCCCTGACTCCGTCATTGGCTTCCTCGGCTGAGATTCTGGCCTTCTCCTCAAACCTCCACTTGGTTGCCAGCGAGCCGACTATTAGGAATGTCATTAGGACGACCAGCCATGTCCAATGCCCGAGTAGAGAGATGGTCAGACCGACGACTAAGGCGGCCAATAATCCACCTTTGTCAAGGAGATCCTTCGTCATGGAGATTAGCAGAAGTCCCGACACAAGCGCAAGCGAGATGATGAGATCGCCCCCGAGTTCTACCATATTGACGAGTTGTCGTTCACAACTGCGGTCATGAAAGATTCGGAGTAGTTTTCGGGATTAGTCCGAATTTTCAGGCAGTTGGGTTACTCGAGAGAGTTCACCCCCCTGATTACCCCTCTTGCAACAAGCAGAACGGAACAAATCAGGAAGATTACCCATGAGAGCATTATCAATGTCGCCCCGCCTTCGCCCATCCCGAGCCACGTTGGGACATAGAATGACAAGAATGAGCTACCGTTCCAGAAAGAGTGCCCGGCTATTGAGAGAGTTATTGCCGCGGTAATTTTCTTTGGAGTCTGAAATCCTCTCAGGGTCTGTGAAACCAGGTTCTTCTCGTAAGTTAGGGAGAAGTCTTCTATTCCCAGTTTGGGCCCTGTTTCTGCCGCTACCGCATCATTTCCAAGGATTATCCATGGATTGCTTTCGTCAATTTCTTCGAGGGATGCTTTGCTGATTGCCTCTTCGAGGGTGGGGCGAAAACCGTCGAATCCAGAGAGGTCTCCATCCCCGTCAGTATCTATGCCCATTCCCTCTGCCATATCAATTGCGGAAATGGCAATTGATCTTGCTTTCCACGAGAGTCTTGCTTTGAGTTCCTTGTCAGTGGCCATCCAACCAATTGCAGTTCCTGAAATCGCAGTCCAAACCGCATGACCGGGGATCGATCCGATGCCCCTAACCAAGATTGTGATCGAGACCGAGAGTGCACCGTCAAGAAGCGAGATCCCGATGTATTGGAAGTTCTCAATCAATGCGAATCCAAGTCCTACTGTGAAACCAACTTGGAAGCCATGCTTGGGACCTGTAATGTAGGGGAGGAAAATGGCAACCGCAATTGCCTTGAAAATCTCCTCGCAGAGGGGTGCTCCGACTGCAAGAAGAGAAAAATCGTATGCCCAGTAATCCTTTTCGAAAGGAACGATCTCGGGGGCTATTAGCGAATTGAAGATGAATGCGGGGAAAGCAGAGGCCATTCCGGCCATCAGCCATGCCTCTGCATCCCTCCTCCTAGTTGGCAGTCCCAGTAACTTGTTAGAAGTCCCCCACCATGCCAGAACAGGGAGAGAGAAACCGACGAACCATATTGGAACTGCCAGCAGTAGGAAAAGGATGACCCCTCCGACTTCAGAAACTGTCAGCATCAGTATCGAGATAGCTATTCCAGCCGAAACAATGGCAGCGAATAACCCCCATAGTTGCCTATTAGGGGGGACATCCAGAATCGAGTCGTCTTTCACCAAGAATCGAGTTAGTTTTGTCTTCATCGGAGTTCTCAGGGACCCTCCCTCCGGAAGTGCGTGGGCTTCGGAACCCGATGCATCTGGAACCGCAAGACGGACGTGGACAAGCCGTGGTTTGTGCAGACTCAATATCAAGAAAACCAAGGGTGCGCTGCATATTCCAGAAACTAGAACCAAACCGGGTTCAAGGCTGATTGCCCCAATCACTAGGAAAAGTAGCACATACATCAAGAAGAACGCAGGGACAACAGTCCCCAACATTCTGATGTAAACCCCCCAAGGCTTGCTGGTTCTTGCTATCCTGAGATTGCTAGGCGGTTCACTTAGGGGCTCTGGGTGCTTAATCCGATACATTCGGCCCATCTGGTCCATGAATACCCTCTCGTCTTGCATGCCCTCACCCGGTGCCACTCAGATCGCCCATCACTCGCGATGCCCGAAGCATCCGGTGCGGTTCCTCATCACTGTGACGTCCCGTGGAAGACGGGGGGCAATATTGGGGTTTGGCATCAACCGATTACTCCGCACGAGATACAGAAAGTCTCGTTTCTGACTTCGTCCCTCTTCATGCTCCATTGACCGCAGGATGGGCAGCGTGGGAGTCTCCTTTTTTTCGAGGCTGCGGTTCGGACTGGCCTTGGTCTTCGGGCCTTTGGGACGGCCCACCCCTTCTTCGGGCGCCTGACCTTTGGCATACATGTGGAAAGGGGGGGGAACTCAAGAAATTGACTGATGAAAGATGTTGTATTTTCCTAGACGTCAATCATAAGCCAGACGTATATCGGATGGCATGCGCTGCACGGTTGTCGGAGCAGGAGTATCTGGACTGTCTTCCGGGATTAGGCTCCTAGAGAGTGGCCATGACGTTCAGATTTTATCGGACAAGTTCAGTCCTGAGACTGTATCTGATATTGCCGCGGCAATTTGGTATCCCTTTCTGGTGAGGCCGGCAGACAAAGCCGACACTTGGGGGATTGTGACCTATAGCGTTCTCGAGGAGCTTTGTGAGAAAACTCCAGAAGCAGGCGTGAAAATGAGGGATGGACGAGAATACCTGAGAGGGGTTGTTGACCTGCCGCCATGGAAGGATGAAATAGCCGCATTCAGAATCCTGGAGGAGGGAGAGATTCCCGATGGGTATGTCTTCGGTTGGGAGTTCAGAGCACCGGTTATCGAGATGCCATTGTACATGCCATGGCTGAAGACTAGGTTCGAAGAGCAGGGAGGAGTATTCAAGCAAGGATTTGTCAAAAACCTACAAGATCTGGAGGGGGATGTCATTGTTAATTGCGTTGGACTAGGTGCAAGAGAGCTATGCGATGACATGGAAATCAAACCAGCAAGGGGTCAAATCATTTTCATCGACCAGGACCCTGGAATAGGACATTTTGATCAGCAACCAGAGACTCTGACGTACACTATTCCAAGGAGTGACGTAACCGTCCTCGGAGGTACAGCGCAAGTAGATGATTGGGACCTAGAAATTAGAGATGAGGACAATGATTTGATTCTGAGCAAGGTAGAGGCATTCTGGCCTGACCTGGACAGGAGCAAGATCGTAGGAGGGACTGTCGGCCTGAGGCCTTCAAGGACCGAAGTTAGGCTGGAGGAGGAGGATGTTGGCGGTGTTCGAGTGATCCACAACTACGGCCACGGGGGAGCCGGGGTTACTTTGTCATGGGGGTGCGCAGACGAGGTAGTTTCAATTGTAGAGGGAAGAAAGGAGCCGTGATGGGGGAAGAAATCTTCGACATCGTGGATGAGTCGGACACTGTAGTAGGAAGGGCTAGTCGGAAAGAAGTGCATAGATCGGGTCTTCTGCACAGGTCTGCTCACCTCCTAGTGTTCGATTCCACGGAGAGGGTCCTGTTGCAGAAGAGATCGTATGAGAAGGATACATTCCCGGGAAGATGGGATTCATCTGTTTCGGGGCATGTTGACAGCGGCGAAGAGTATGACCAATGTATTGTCAGAGAAGCTTTGGAGGAGATTGGGATAGATCTCGGTGAGACTCCAGAGAAACTGTTCAAAATAGATGCATGCGAAGAAACTGCTCAGGAGTTCACATGGGTATACAGGACACTCTACGAAGGGCCATTCTCCGTGAACGAGCAAGAGATTTTGGAGATAAGATGGTTCCCAATGGATGTTGTAGATCGGCAAATAGAGGCTAGGGGCGAAGTTTTCTCTCCCGCTTTCGCCCTAGTCTGGAGCAAGATGCGAGAAGTCGGCTATCTAACCTAGTTGTAGGCAGCTTTGGTTGTGGAAATCACTACGGCTCCGATTTTGTATGGATCACCATTCGAAGATGGTCTTCTGTCTTCCAGCCTTCCGCACCACCCATCTTCAACCGTCCCGATTGGAATCCTGATTGAGGCGCCTCTATCCGAGACTCCATAGGAGAACTCGTGAATTGACTGCGTCTCATGCAGGCCGGTTAACCTCTGTTCGTTGTGGGCACCATAGACATCCATGTGTTTCTTGATGTTCTTGCCGAATTCATCGCAGACCTTGTTGAATGTCGCCTCGTCGCCACAAGTCCTCAGAGTAGTGTCGGAGAAGTTGACATGCATCCCAGAGCCGTTCCAATCTGTTGCCCCCAGTGGCTTAGGATGCAACTCTATGGCGAGTCCGTACTTCTCGGCATTCCTCTCTGCTAGGTATCTAGCTACCCAAACCTCGTCTCCAGCATTCTTTGCCCCCTTGGCGAAAATCTGGAACTCCCATTGCCCGACGGCCACTTCCGCATTGATTCCCTCGACATTTATTCCTGCTTCGAGGCACATGTCCAGGTGAGTCTCGATGACTTCTCTTCCGTATGCGTTCTCGGCTCCAACGGAGCAATAGAACTGACCCTGGCCAGTTGCATCATTGGGGAAGCCCAGTGGGAGGTTCGTTTCGGGATCCCATAGGAAGTACTCCTGTTCGTAACCGAACCAGAAGTCATCGTCGTCCTCGTCGATTGTAGCACGGCCATTGGTGGGGTGGGGTGTACCGTCGGCGTTGTATACCCCACACATTACAAGATAACCATTCAGCCTGTCAGGGTCGGGGTAAATTGCAACTGGTTTGAGTAGACAATCCGAAGACCTCCCTTCTGCCTGCAGAGTCGAGCTGCCATCGAATGACCACATCTTGCAATCATCTAGCTTTCCAGAGAAATCCGTCTCGATCATTGTTTTGCTTCTGAGGCTCTGTGTTGGTTCAAATCCATCCAGCCATATGTACTCCAATTTCGACTTAGTTGCCATGGACTTGTCCCGTGAAAAGATGGTTTATAATCTGAACGTATGAACAAAAAATAATATATATTTTGGTTATTATCATTATTATATTATAAATTAATGTACAATTGATAGATACTCAGGTAAAATAATATTCATTTGAATAATATTTATTGACCCGAGTGGATTATTCCACTCGATTGAACACTTGCGCAAGGGACATTTTCTTCTCGGCCTAGGTATGAGACATTGAATAGGATGAGTCGCGAGAGTGCTTTCATGGGGATGTCGGATGCATGGGCGATCCCTGATTTCAGGAAACTGGTCATCGGCAATGGCGTCAACCAGCTTGGAACCTCTATTTTCATTATTGGGATGGGTTGGACAGTGTCCCAAATCGGTGGGCCAAAGGCATACGGGATGATATTCACTGCATATTTTCTCGGCCACCTCCCCCTGCTCCTATATGGTGGGATGGTCGTTGATCGGATGCCGAGAAGAACGGTGGCTCTTGTGGCGGATATTGCTCAGGCCCTTATGGTAACCTTGGCAGTAGTCGTGCTGGTAGCAGGATTTGAAGAAATCAAAACTCTACTGGTTGTCGTTTTCTTCACCGGGGCTGCGACGGCATTCTCAATTCCGGCGATAGGGGCTCTGATCCCGGACCTGGTTGAAGATGAACTACTGCCGCAAGCCAATGCAATCCGAGGTGTGGCTATGACTGGTGCGTGGATGCTTGGGCCACTGATTGGTGGTTTCTCGGTTGCATCCTGGGGTATTGAGGTGTGTCTTATCCTGGATGTTTTGACTTTCGCATTCAGCGGATTAGTACTTTGGACGATCGCTGAGATACCTGTTGACAGGGAAGAGAGTGGCAATCTCCGAGAAGAAGTCACCGAGGCATGGTCCTTCGTGAAGACCCAACCGTGGCTATTTGCCGGAATCGTGATGTTCATGATTTGGCACATTGGGGACTCTGCGATCGAAATTGGCATACCGTTCATCATCCAGAACAATGACCTTGGTGCTAAGGCATTCGGGATCTTCGGGGCGATTGGGGCTGGTGGGGCGATGATCGGCTCCGTCGTTGGAGGCATTTGGCCGGTCTCGAAAGAGATACGGGGGCTTGTTTTCTATGTCCTCATCGGAGGGATAGCCTGGTGCATGCTGATGTGGGCGATGCCCATTCCCTTCCTGCTGATCCTCGTTTTCGTATTCCTAGAAGGGGTTCTCGGTGGGACCTTGGGGGTGATTTGGCGGACCACGATGTCTGATAGCGTTGACCAGCACCTAAGGGGGAGGGTGAACTCACTGGATGCCATAGGTTCTCTGATCTTCATCCCCTTTGCCCCGCTAATGGGTGGTTGGATGATCGAGGAGACCAATGTCCTAACCACATTTGCAGTCGCTGTATCGGTCATGGTCCTCACGACCATGGCTGGACTGGTCGTCCCCTCTTTCAGGAGGTTCGAAAGGGTGGATTCGGAACTCTTCCCTATCGGGGTCGATCGAAGTCAATCTGACTAATGTCTATCGCCAACCAATTGTCGTATATCTGCCTCTGGATTCTGATAGCTGCCCATAGTATGATCAGGAATATTATCCAAGAGAAAGCGGTCTTGCCCATCCTTACTGGAATTTCTGTGAGAATGATGCCGTCGAACAATATGCATACGGAGATGTAGGCAACCCTCCCAAGGGTGGCTAGTAGGCTCTCCTCCTCCTGGGCCAAGACCGCCTTCACACGATTCTCCCGTGAGGCGTCTGATGCCTTCTTCAGTCGCCAGAAGGAAGACTCCGCCTCCTCCCTCCTGTCGTAGAATGGAGGAGTCTCGGATTCATCATCGGGATTGCCGGTGCTCCTCGGCATTCATTCCCCTCTTACCCAATCGGGGTCGTCTTCGGAACCATTGCCGCCCTCGACAACCTCCTGCTCATGGTATGCGTCCCGACCCTCGTCGTGTTCATCTGTGCAGCAGGGGCAAGGCTGCACCCAATGCCCTGGGGAAACCTCTCTCAGAGAGAGATCTATTTTGGTGCTCTTCTCCCAGTCTGGATGCTGGAGGCGGTGACCGAAGGCACATCCTGGAGGGGGGTCGACCGGCGAGGGCACATCCCCCTCAACGGGGGGTTGATCGCTCCTTGCATCGGGGTCTGGGCTGGGGATGGAGGAAATCAGGGCCTTCGTGTATGCATGGAGGGGGTTGCGGTAGATCTCATCCGAATCGGCCAATTCGACGACCTTGCCCAAGTACATCACAGCGATACGATCGGAGATGTGCCTAACGACGGCGAGATCGTGGGAGATGAAGACGAATGTGAGCCCCCTCTCTTTCTGGATCTTCTCAAGCAGGTTGAGCACCTGAGCCTGGACCGAGACGTCCAGTGCGCTGGTGGGTTCATCCAGAAGGATGAACTCGGGGTCAAGTGAGAGGGCCCTTGCCAGAGCAATCCTCTGCTTTTGACCCCCAGAGAACTCGTGAGGGAAGCGAGTCATGTGTTCGCCCTTCAGGCCCACCGATTCCAGGAGTTCCTCGACCCTCCGAGTCAGTTCCACGCCTTCGCTCAGCCCATTGACCTGCAGGGGCTCCCCGACAATAGAACGAACTGACATCCTTGGGTTCATTGAACCTCCGGGATCCTGGAAAACTATCTGCATCTTCCTCCTTATCTCCTTGTTTGGAATTTCACGAATGTCTGAGCCGGAATAAATCACGGACCCCTCTGTGATTGGTATTAGTCCCATCAGGACCCTCCCCAATGTGGTCTTGCCGCAGCCCGATTCGCCTACCACGCCGAGGGTCTCTCCTCGATTAATTTCCAGATCGACCCCGTCTACTGCCCGGACGTAGCTTCTGACGGAAGACATCATGCCTTGCTTGATCGGGAACCACTTCCTCATCCCCCTTATTTCGATTAATGGCCCCTCCGACATTTCTCACACCCACCTGTCCTGTGACTCGTCTAGGCAAATAGGGCAGCTCTCGACCCAGTGCCCCTCGCTTGCTTCCAAGAATTCGGGGCGAGTGCCCAATGTCTCGCCCTCCCTTTCCATTCTCTGGCAGAAACGACATCCAGAGACGAAATCCGAGGGATTCGCAACCTGTCCGGGTATTGCTGGAAGGACTGATCCCCTTTCCGACTCGAGGCTTGGAGTGCAGGCGATTAGCCCTCTTGTGTAAGCGTGTAATGGGTTGGAGAAAATCTCCCTAACAGAGGCCTTCTCTACTACTCTGCCAGCGTACATCACCGTTACGTCATCGCACATCTCTGCAATCACTCCGAGGTCATGAGTGATCAGCAGGATTGCAGTCCCCTTCTCATCTCGGAGGGCCTTCATTAGGTTGAGTATCTGAGCCTGGATTGTAACGTCAAGAGCAGTGGTGGGTTCGTCGGCAATCAGTAGCTTGGGCTCACATGCCATCATCATCCCAATCATTACCCTCTGCCTCATGCCTCCGGAAAGTTCGTGTGGATACATATTGGCGACGGCCTTGGGGTCGGGAATCCTGACGTCATCCAGGATGCCCTCGACCTGCCTAATGTGAGCTGGGTCCAACCTAAGGAAGTCGGCCCAGATGATGAATGGGATAGCAAGTAGTGCGCATATCACTAGAATCGCAGATAGTCCGGATAGCGGCATCCAAATCATCAGGAAGATTGCCAGGTAAGAAGCAATCGCATGGGGGATGTACAAAGAGAGATCGGAGAATGAGGAGTCGTCTGCGAACTTACCATATCCATAGATTGCACCCATTCCGCCGACAATGAAGATGTGATTCACGAACACCATGATCAGAGCGATTGTCAAGTCAATAGTATCGCCAAACAGGCTGATTAAATCAAAACCGGATATAGCGGTCCCGAAGGCCAAGAGCCAGCTTGATAGATCTGCGAACAGAATGATCGGGGCCGAGAATACATCTAGAATCTGATCCTTGGAACCAGATAGCTGTGCTGCGAAGACGAATGAAAGTGCCGCTAATGCCACTAACGACTGACGCGGATTTGTAGAGAAGGAGTTCCTGACCATCGAGATTGGGCTCAGCAAGGCATGCCCGATTCGCTCGATTCTGGCGGTTTCCGCTTCGACTAGCCTATCGTGCTCCCTCATTACTTCAGAAATCTGCTTCGACACCTTGTATAGGGGGTTGAGAGCTGACATTGGCTCTTGGAATATCATGCTGATCTCGTTGCCCCTAACCCATCTCATGTACCTCTGGTGCTTGCGAGATTCGGTCTTTGCCGAGAATCCCACTAGCCATGACGTTACCGTGATGGCTAAGAAAAACAGGAACAGGGAGCTGAAAAAATTGGGCTCTACTAGGATAGTAGCGAAGAATGAGAATATGGTGGCCATGACTCCAAATGCCGTGATTTTCTCCGTAAATTGTTGTATCCGACTGTTCGAAGGGGAATCCCTGAACAGGAGTTCCTCGCCCTGATATCTGACGCTCCCTTCGTCGACCTCGCAGGTTGCGAGTCCTATGGAGACCAATGAGGTAACTGACTTTCCACATCCAGACTCGCCGACTAGTCCCATTATCTGCCCCTCATCGACCTTCAGATCAACTGAGTTTAGGGCCTCCACTGATCCGTCGAGGGTGTCGAAGTGGACTCTGAGTCCCTGAATCTCCAGCACTTCTCTAGCTATCCAATCACCTCCTGTTCTTCGGGTCAACCACGTCCCTAATGCCGTCCCCAAGTAGGTTGAAACCGAGCACCGTCACGGCTATCGCTAAGCCCGGATATAACATCATATGGGGGGCTCGTTGGAAAGCGACCCTGCTCTCGGATATCATCAGCCCCCACTCTGCCGTATACGGTGCTGCCCCCAAGCCGAGGAAGGATAGCCCGGATGCGGATAGGATGGTCCCGCCGATATCCAAGGTGAAGGCAACAAGTAGAGGTGCCCAAGCATTGGGGAGGATGTGTCTGAACATTATCCTGCTAGGGGGCGCCCCAACGCTCTTGGCTGCCTCGACGAAAGCCATCTCCTTGACGTATAGGACCTGTCCGCGTATCAGCCTAGCATACCCGGGCCAGCCGGTGAATATCAGAGCGAACTGCACCTGCCATAGTTTGTCGAAGTCCTTGATGAGTACGATTTCTGGCCCCTCGTTTCCAGATAGTTTGAACAGAATGGCCATGGATAGGAACACTACGACAGTCCTGAAGTTGAGGTACCTCCAGGGATTGGTCCAGTCGAACGATGAACCGATCCTCTTCAGTGCCCCATCCAAGCTATTTTTCTGCACGAACCTCCTATCTGCCAGAATTATTCCCACTAGAAGAACGATCACAACCAAGGAGGAGATTAGTCGCCACCCCCTGCTGTGAGAGACCCCGAAGAAATCAGGCCAGGCGAACGCGGGGAGCCACCCCACGAAGAATAGGAAGGCCAATAGGCCCACCAGAAGGGACCTGTTCTCCATCAGCATCCCCATTGCTTGGTCGCTGACCTGATCGTTGCCAGACAGAACGGTTGTGGAGAGATGAGAATTCAGGAAGTAGGCCAGCATGAGGACCGGTAAGAGGATGCCCAACCAAACGGGAAAGGTTAGGCTTGAGACCGACCGCATTGCAGCCACGAACGCCATCGCTAGGATTAGTCCGGGGATTGCGAAGAAAACGTCGCATATTCTCATTATCATCTCGTCGACCCTCCCCCCGTAGTAGCCGCTGATGCTTCCGACGATGGTCCCGATTGTGACAGTTAGAGTGGCCACGGTAATTCCGATGGTGAGGGATACTCGGGCCCCGTACACCACCTTGCTGAACACGTCATGCCCTTCTTTGTTGGTTCCGAAGATGCACGTGTCATATTCCTCAGGCAACCACCAGTGGCTCATGTCCTCGTTTTCGTACAGGTAGGTCACCCACACGCCGCTGTAATGGGAGGAGTTCCCATACAAGTCTGGAGAGAGCACGAAAAGGGAGGAGTTGTTCGGGTCGATCGTGATTAGGGATATGTCTTGGTCATAGCCACGATCATTCTCTATCTTGATGATCTCAGTAACAGACAGGACATCCGTGTAGTATCCATAGGCAATCGAGCCACTGACTTTGTTTGCGGACTCTGCCACGACGGTCTCAGAGAATAGAGGGGATCTAGGGTTGGTGGTAATCTTCTGCTCGCGCAATGAGCACTCCTCTGAGAACGGAGGAGACTCTTGTTGGTCAGGGTTATTCGACCACTTGTCCTCGGTATCAGTAAGATTCCTGTATGGGTGCTGGACCGCTATCTCATCAGCGAAGATGGCGACCATGGAGACTGACAAAACCATCAGTAGACCGAGCATGGCTAGTAGTGAACGACGATATATCTTCCATCCTCGTCCGAGGTTGCTGATGGACATGGACAGAGATTCCAAGAGTCGCTTCTGACTCTCTTCTCGGTCTTTTCGACCTCCTCCCCAATCTCTCATTCTAGCCTCACCCTCGGGTCCACAATTGCATAGGCGATGTCCACTATCAGATTAGACAGCAGGAAAATCACTGAAGTGAGTAAGGTTACTCCCATGACGATTTGATATTCCAGTTGCAGGATTCCCAAGACGGCCACGGTCCCCATGCCGTGGATGCCGAAAACTGACTCGGTCAGCACCGCCCCCCCAATCGCACCCCCTATGGAGAATCCCAGGATGGTGACA
>CBFIAW010000034.1:0-6983 GCA_965660655.1 Candidatus Thalassarchaeaceae archaeon
CCTGACCTCCCCCACACTGGCCTGAGGGCATCCGATTACCACCAAATCGACTCGGCCCCTGGGTGAGAGTTCCCTGTACCTCTGTTCGAGGTCTTTCTCCGTGAATGTGACCTCACCCTGGAATGACTCGACGTCAGGAGCATCTGACGTTATCCCATCCGCCCAGAGCATCGGACAGCCGTAATTGGCTGCCGAGGCAGCCAATGCTTTCTGCATCTCGAAACTTGCCCTTGGAAGGTCTACGAACCTTGGCATTGGCCCCCAGGGGAGCTCCCAAGACGGTAATATCTGCTTTCCCATCCAGTCTCCAAGAATGCTCCAGTCCGTCAAGTTGGACATCTCTGCCTCGACATTTACCATGATATTCGGCTTCCTGTTTGATTCCAAGTGCAGTCCCCACTTGGGAGCCCACCCCGTGAGTGCGGTTGCGAGGGCCGAGAGGCCCGACTCCCGATTTGTCACCAGGGAAGTGTATGAGTTGGAGAAGCAAACTGCATTGGACTCGGCCCAAGACCCTATGCCGTCGGCAATCTCTATTCCCCTGTCGTATGGGGTGCAGGATAGTGTAGCCTCAATCCCCAATTCTGAGTAAGAATGGACTATCTCGAACTGCTGCTCCAAGAAGTCGGGGTAGTCAATGCCCATCTCCTCCATCTTCTCGTGATCGCATCCAGCCGAATTAAGAGTAGTTGGGATGGAGACAACCCCTTGAGAGTCACCAGAGAGATCAGAGAGGAATCGCCTCAACCCATGCCCCCCAGTGATCACACTGACTCCTGAAACATGCGCATTGTCCACTTGAATGAACTTGGTAGCGCCTGCCGTGGAGGCCAAATCAACTACCAAGCGAGCAGCCTTCTGCTTGGTCGGGCCCATTGAGCCATCCAGCATGGAACTGAGTTGAGGGGGTATTTCCACAGTGCATGGTCGAAGCGCCACACCTTGAATGCCACGCCGAATGTATCGCGCATTCCCTCATTCAGCAGCAACCCGATTCTCGGAGAGGCGCGGGTACGAAAGAGACCCTGTCGACGTCGCTCGTGTTCCTCAATCTGGAGACTATTTCCCTCAACGAGCTGGCGGTCCCCTTGATTTGCAGAGTGTCAACACAGGTATGACTACCTGTGAGGCAGTTGTGGTGGAATGAGGACACTTCGACAGAATTGGAGTGCCTGATGTCCAGAATCTTTGATTCCACTCCGTGTTGGTAGAAAATTACCATCACGCCCTCTGTTTCAATGTCGTCTTCCAATATGCTGAGATCGCCACGGCTGGAGTCTGCAAAGTGAAAGCTGGCGTCCCTAAGGAACATACTCCTGTTCTTGTAGCCAGTTTCCTCGATCATGGAGTCGAGTGAATCTAGGAATTCGTTGTCTCCGCTGAAGGAGATAATCCGACTCATGGACACCCGTAGAGAGAATAATTAATAACATTTTTTAAATATGTAATAATCTTCCGCGGTTTATGACAGAAGCTAGCCTGCCCGTAGAACTAATTGCTCTGACACTGATATTAGCCCTGATTGGGGGACTATCCCCAATTTTCAGCAAGATAAAGGGGAATAAGGATGCTCTACGAAGGGTAACCGGACTGGCTTCTGGGATTCTGTTGGCTTCTGCAGTGCTTGTCGTCATCCCAGAGGGTTTCGAGATGGCCAAGGGAGGTCACGACGAGCACGGGCACGCTGATGAGGATGCACTGGCTGGGTCCACCGCCCTCGTAATACTGGAGTTGGGGCACGGTGAAATCACCGCATCGGAGGCCATCGAGGAGATTGAGGAATTGATCGGGGGACACGATGAGGACGAGCATGAGGGGAAAGAATCCCATGACGAGGATGCCGAGGAGTCTCTGTCCGAAAGCATTGAGCACGTCATCGAGGAAGTGGAGTCAGGGGAGATAACCGCCTCGACCGGAATCGAGGAGATCGAGGAGATAGTTACCTCCCACGCACACGAAGAGGGGCATGGGGCTGAGGAGGAGGAATCTCTCGAGAATCTGACAATAGGGTTAGCAGTGCTTGTTGGGTTCGTTCTGATGCTAGCACTGGAGGGCTCGGGAATCGGGCATGCCGTACACGAGGAACACCACGACCACGAGAACGAACACGGGCATCAGCACGTCCATCATCGGGTTGCTCCGTTATTGCTGGTTCTGGGACTCTCACTGCACTCTGCCGCAGACGGCCTGGCGATAGGCTCTGCAGCGGCCGGAGCCTCAGAAGCTGTCACTGCTGCAGTAGCACTGGCTGTACTAATCCACAAGGTCCCCGCGGCATTCAGCCTAGGGGTGTTCTCAATGCACGAGAGGGGAGACAGAAACGACTCCATCAGGGACGTCGTCTTGTTCTCAATCGCTACTCCGTTGATGATCGTCGTATCATTCTACGCACTCGAGGGGCTGGACAACCATCTGATCGCTCTTGCCATGCTGTTCTCTGGGGGGACTTTCCTGTATGTGGCAGCAGTGGACACACTCCCAGACATACACAACCCAGAGACGGGCAGAGAGGCCATGATGAACGTCCTAATGGGGGTTATTCTCATGGCCATAATCCTATTCGGGGCTGATGCTGCAGGACTAATCGAGCATGGGCACTAGTCGACACGGTCACGACTAAGTGTTGCGAATGGCTGCTTATCCATGAGCATACTTGGATAAGACTTCGAACATGTCATTGAAGCAAAGAGTGCTAGGTAGCAAAGCTTTCCGAGCTTTCTTGGTCTTCTCGGCATTTCGTGCGGTCTACGGAACGGGGATTCTGGTTGTCACGTATCTTCTTGCGACTAGTGAAGAGGCACCCATGTGGGCATCGGTAGCCTTCCTACTCACTTCGATGGTAGTCTCAAGAGTGATTTTCCGGGCCATAAAGAGAAAGTGGCCTGGTTTATTCTCCTAGGGACTCTCCGAGTCTCCTCATTATCGTGGTTGCTGAATCCACGCTTTCGATGGTCTCGACACTCTTACCCGCGGACCATATGTCGGATGACTTCGCACCCTTGGACATCTTCCTCCACCGCCTGAACGAGATTGTGTTCATCAACCACCTGGTTCTGTGCTTCAATCGGCTGGAAAGAAGAGTCCGTACTAGCCATGAGTTCTCCCTACGATAGTTTGGAGTCTTGATTACCGATACTGGGATTCCAGTCAGCTTGACGGTCCAGTCGATATCACCCTCGCTGGCCCCGACTATGGCATGCTTGTACCCATCCGGCATTGAGCACTCTTCGGTTGCGATGAACCTGGTACCCATCTGGACTCCGTCGTAACCGATATTGAGTGCCTCCTTCAATTCCTTCTCACTGCCTATCCCGCCAGCGCAAATCAGAGGCAGGCCTAGATCGGAGAGGGATTCATGCATCTTCTCCATGCTATCAGTTCCGAGATGGCCTCCCGCCCTGTCATTAACACAAATCAGGCCGTCGACACCGCACTCTACACCCTTCTCTGCATGTAATCGGGTTGTTACATCGTGATAGACGAAGCCGCCCTTGGAGTGCACTCTCTCGCAAACCCAGTCTGGCTTACCTAAGGATGTCACAAAGAACCTGATTCCCTCGTCCAGTGCTATGTCTATCCACTCAGACATTCTTTGCAAGTACTTGTCACTACCCTTCTCAATAAGGGCATTGAAGCCTATGGGCCTGTCGGTTTTTGACCTGATGTAACGTATTCCCTCTATCAGACCTTGATTAAGATCTGGCTCGTCAAATCCGTGGACCACAGTCAGAGAGACGGGTTGGATAATCGCCATCCCCCCTCCATTAGCTGCTGCTGCAACCAGATCGGGATTGGAGCAAGGGTACATTGCCCCACAGATAATTGGGTAGTCAACTCCGGCATGCTCTGTCAGTTTCGAATTTACCACGAATTCAACCCCCCTCTATCACGAGGACGTTCCACTTGAAAGCCCACTCTGAAACCACGTCACCAGAGGAGTCTGTGCCCACGGATGTGAGTTCCACGTTAACTGGCTTGCCTGTCTCGATACTTTCCTCGATCGCTGATCTAGCTAGATGCCCATCCTCGCAGGTGAATATGATTCGCCCCTTAGCTTTCTTAGTGAATTTCGACTCCTGACTGGCAACAAGCGTCCGAGTCCTCCCTCCCATGGATTTTACCAGTGCCAGAGGAAATCCAGCAGTGGATAGCTCTGCCCCCATTCCCTGGACGGCCCAATACATGCTATTGAAAGGGTTCTGCGACCTCCACCCCCCGGGAATTGAGACTACACAGGAATCATCGTCGAGTTTGTCCAACTTGAGTCCGGAGAACCGAGAAGCTGGGAACTTTCTGAAGGTCCATAGGAGGAATCTGAGCGGAGACTTGATCTTCTTTATTTCAGAAGCAAGCCTTTCATCATCTATGGGCACGAAATAGCCACAGGGCCCCATTAGAAGAATCATATGGTTTGACTGTACTAGAAAATGGTATGAAAAAAACACTTAATGCAAAAAGAGCATATGCAGAAATCACTCAAATAGTGCTATTCATCGGCTGGTTCATGGTGGACTTTAGACTCAGTGAAGAACAGGAAATGATACGCGATATGTCTAGGGAATTCTGTGATAAAGAAATAGTCCCATTTGCTGAGGAGTGGGATAGAGAAGGAACCTATCCGTTAGAAGCAATAAACAAGGCTCACGATTTGGGGCTTCTAAACGTCACAATTCCAGAGAAGTATGGCGGACAAGGGATGTCTGCATTGGATGAGATAATCATCTGCGAAGAGATAGCGCGCGGGGATCCGGGTTTCGGTACTGCAGCATATCATACGATGCTTGCATCATTGCCGCTATTGACAGGTGGCACAGAGGAGCAGAAGCAGAAATACTTTGGCAGAGTGGTTGCAGGCAAGCTAGCAGCATACTGCGTTACTGAACCAGATGCAGGATCTGATGTACAATCTCTGAAAACAGAGGCTATCAAGGATGGAGATGAGTATGTCATCAACGGAAGCAAGGCCTGGATTTCAGGGGCTGGTTACGCGGATTGGTTCTTCGTCCTAGCATACACGGACAAAACCGCTGGATACGGGGGCTTGAGTGGGTTCATCGTTGACGCTGACTCTCCGGGGATAAAACTCGGGAAGAAGGAAGTCAACATGGGGCAGAGGTGTTCCGACACCAGGGGAGTGAGTTTCACTGATGTGAGGGTCCCGGTGGCAAACCTGATTGGGGGTGTTGAGAATGGTGGCTGGATGAATGCAATGAAGGCTTTCGACCACTCAAGACCCGCAGTTGCTGCTGCGGCTTTAGGGAACGCCCGAGGGGCAATGGAAGAAGCGTGGGCATACGCCAAGGAGAGGAAGACCTTCGGAAAGCCGATTTCTCAGCACCAGTCAATATCGTTCATGCTCGCTGACATGGCAACGAAGATCGAGGCTGCGAGGCTGCTTACCTACAGCGCTGCGAGTGCGATTGACAATGGGGAAAGAGCGACCCTCAAATCTGCTCACGCAAAGAGGTTTGCTGCGGACATAGGCATGGAAGTGACCACAGATGCGGTTCAGGTATTGGGTGGATATGGATACTCAGAGGAATACCCAGTGGCTAGGAGAATGAGGGGTAGCAAGATCTACCAGATTTTCGAGGGAACCAGCCAGATTCAGAGATTGATTATTGGTCGAGAGTTAGATTCGAGCTTCTAGTCGCTACCTCTTTGCCTCAAGGACTCTGCGGCAACCACTGCCATCGGGGCTTGAAGGTTGTATGAAGGGACGAAACCGGACATAGGCACTCTGATTACCGAGTCTGAACTCTCCAGAACTGATTGGGAGATGCCGTCGTGCTCACCCCCGACCACGAGGAGGATGTCCCCCGTCAGATCCTCGTCCCATGGCCCAATCTCGCCGGTGTCCTCAATAGAAATCACTCTGAATCCGGCTTCCTTGGCCATCTTGACCAATGTATTTCCATCGACCCAATGAACTGGCATGAATCTGTGAGCCTTCATTGATGCCCGTCTTGCTGCCTTCTTCTCGGTGTGGTTCAGTGGGCCATCGACGAATACGGCCTGGGCACCACTGACCTCTGCCGTTCGGATGGTGAACCCAATGTTGACCGGGTACCTTGCCCCATCCAGAAGCCAGCACAGCCCTCCTGAGGATAGGACTTCTTCGACGCTAGCATCAGGTCGCCTCCCCACGAGAGCAAGGATCGAGGGGGGTTTTTCTCCGTCATTGACTCGAGCCATCCTCCACATGTCACTATTGGAGGACTCGCGCACAGTGATTCCCTTCTCCTCGGCCAGTTTCCGTAGTCTGTCGGCTTCGGGGTCCCGTGAATCCCTGAGGAAGAGGATGAGCGTGACTTCCTCGGAGTCTAGGGCATCGGATACCTCGGCCACTCCACATCGCTGCACGGACCGCTGGTTCGGTTCTGGATTAATCTGCTTTCGGTATTACCTCGTACCCTGGATTCTTATATTCCACGAATAAGATTCCACGAATGGGTGTATTGCTTTGATTTTATGACGGGATGCTACTTGGGGGGGGCATGGAAATTACTCGCCAAGTGGTTCTAGCATTCACCTTCGTTTTCGGACCCTTGGTACTGGCATCCTACGTTTACGGTTTGTCTCATGCTGAGAGACCCCATGATCTATGGGGGGGAGTCCCCGAAGCATGGAGGGCATACATCGTCCCGTTCATGTTCGTAGCAGCACTCGGTTTCCTGATGTACTGGTACATCGTTTTCTTCCAGTTTGACGAATCGGCCTTGAATTCCCTTCGATGGCCGTGGGGGAAGTCTGATGGCAATGGGGCAACGAGGCTCCTACTGGCATACACAATATTCCTGATTCCCTCCGCACTATGGATTGAGAGTACTATTCTGCACATCGAAAATGACTTTGCGTGGACGCAATATCTAGTGATTGGGGCCTTGTTGGTCACTTCAATTGGGAACGTGATGCTGGGAATACTTGCTTTCGGTGCCTACCAAGATGGGGTGGATGGTTCCTTCCTGATGATCATTGGTGCC
>CBFIAW010000034.1:6993-11017 GCA_965660655.1 Candidatus Thalassarchaeaceae archaeon
GCGATACAATGCATTCTGAATGACTTCGTTATTTGGGTATACAAGTTCCCATGGTGATGAAACGCCTGAGACAGTCAAGATAATGTTGGAGGCCTCATGGCATTGACGTGTCTTCTGCTTGGCTGATAGTCGGGGGGTATGCAATTGCCATGGTGGCATTTGCGGTTTGGGCACGACGTGATCTAGGGAAAGGGGACGAGTCGTACTACCTAGCTGGGAGGAGCCTCTCTGGGCCAATTCTCCTAATTACCATGGCGGCAACCAACTTCAGTGCCTTCACTGTGTACGGTTCGAGTGGGGCGTCCTACAGAATCGGCCTATCATTCCTACCGATAATGGCCTTCGGAACCGGATTCATGGCGGTTTCGATGTACTTGCTTGGGAGGAAGGTCAGAGCCAGATCATTGGAGCACGGGGCAATTACCGCTCCCGAGATGGTGAGGGGGCAGACAGGGTCCCGTAATGCGCAGCTCACCATGGCCTTGGTCCTCGTAATGGCTACAATCCCATACCTCGCTCTACAACCTCGGGCCGCGGGAATCGTTGTCTCATCCCTATTCGGGGGGCCAGAGTGGGTTGGGGCCGTTCTAGTCACTGTCCTCGTAGTAGCTTACACCCTCACTGGCGGCCTGAAGGCAGTCGTTAGGACTGATGCTGTTCAGGGTGCAATAGCACTAGGGCTTCTTTGGCTTGGACTAGCCATGGTAATCAGCGATGCAGGGGGACTTGGAGTGGCAATGGATGCAATCTCATCGTCCGAAGATTCCGCTGGATTGCTAGGTAGAGAAGGGAACTACACCCTCCTGATCTGGACTAGCACCATGATTCTGTGGCTTTTCGCTGATCCGATGTTCCCTCAGCTGTATCAGAGGCTTTGTGCCGCGGAAAGTGACTTCGCGATAGGGAGGATGGCTACTCTTTATCCGGCTGTAGCATGGTTAGCCTTCCTCCCTCCCATTTTAATTGGCACATTGGGGCATCTGGACAACCCTGGCCTTGATAGAGTCGGATCTGACAACATCCTGCCAACCATGATCATGGAAGTCGGTGGAGAATGGCTCGGAGGGCTGGTGCTGGTAGCTGGCCTTGCAGCACTAATGTCCACGATGGACTCACAGCTTCTCGCCACAGGATCACTAGTTACAAGGGATCTAGTTCCCAAGGGGGCCCATGGAAGTAGATTGAGAGAATCGGTGATCATAGCCCTTGCTGTGCTAGGTCTGTTTCTTTCACTCTGGTCTGATTTGTCAATTCTCGATTTGGGCCTCCTCGCCTTCTCGATGTACGCCGTGATGTTCCCCTCTGTTTTCGCGGCATCACATTTCGACGATGTCGATGGGAGAGCCGTGATTGCATCTATCGCTGCAGGGGAGTCAGTCGTGTTACTAGCGGTTTTCTCTCCGGAGTCATTCGATGGGTGGTGGGTGGAACCAGTGAAGGGAGCGGTCCCCACAGCAGTAATTCCATCCCTGGTGGCCGCCATTATTGGTTTGACCTCTGTGCAGTATGCGTGCAAGAGGAAAATCGGATTCGCGTGGCTGGGTGAAATTGGTTCTGGGGAAATGGCCCCCATGATCGGACTAGTAGTCGTTTTCGTTCTCGCTCAGGACTTCTGGTGGTGGAATGATAGTGAGACATGGGCACTAGGTCTGCCGAAATGGATTTGGTGGGCGGCATTGCTTTCTCTAGTCCAAACGGGCATAATGGCGAAATGGGTGGTGAAGGAGAACCCCCGTTAGAGTCAAGTCTGGTAGTGCTCCGTTGGTACCATGGGACTTGGCAGGGCCGTGTTGTTCGGAACTCTTGCCATTATCCCAGGGGCCCTTCTATCCCTATTTGGGTGGATCTTGAGCGGGAGTCCTGAGGAGTGGAGTACCAAGCTCTGGTTGTCATGCTATGCCCCATTTTTTGGATGTGTTGCTGCTGGTGCGATAATTGGTTGGAGGGATGAAAGGAGCCCGGATCTGGAGGTCTGATTTTGCGCCGTGCAGAGAAGGCCGGCATAATTGGCGACAAACTCGATGAGATGTACTCGGAGACTCCCATTCCGCTGGATCATGTCGACCCATACACCCTGCTAGTAGCAGTAATGCTGTCTGCCCAGACAACAGACAAGAAGGTGAACGAAGTTACTCCGGGGTTGTTCGGGGCTGCGGGAAGGCCCGAGGAAATGGCCTTGCTCGAAGTGGAAGAAATTCACAGCATCATCCGTGAAATTGGATTAGCCCCGACCAAAGCGAAAAATCTCCGAAAGATGGCGGAGCAGATTCTAGAAGACGGAAGGGGAGTGAGGCCTGACTGGGATTTCCTGGAGGGTTTGGCCGGTGTTGGCCATAAGACCGCGAGCGTGGTAATGAGTCAGGCGTTCGGAGTTCCAGCGTTCCCCGTTGATACCCACATACACAGATTGGCAGCTAGGTGGGGGCTCTCGGATGGCAGGAACGTAACCAAGACCGAGAGGGACCTGAAAGCCGTCTTCCCCGAGGATACCTGGAACAGGAGACACCTGCAGATTATCTACTTCGGGAGAGAGCACTGTCCCGCACTAAGGCACGACCTGAGAAGTTGTCCGATATGCTCGTGGGCCGCAACAAAGAAGAGGATTAGGGAGGAGATGAGTGGTTGAAGGGGATGATCTGGGTGAAAAGAGAGGATTTGAGGTCGAATCCTGCTTCGGTTTCAGCGAACCCCCCCATCAATACCCGCATCGGTCACTCTGAAATCTTATATCGAGTGATGGCAGTCTTCATGAGTCTGGTTCGACACGCGATTACATGGCAACAGTAGAACTAGCAGTTGGAGACAAGGCACCTGACTTCGAGGCCGAGATTACCGATGGGTCGAAGATCTCACTGTCTGAGATTCTCTCCTCTGGGAAGGGGGTTATTCTGTACTTCTACCCCAGAGACAACACCCCTGGATGTACCACACAAGCCTGTGACTTCAGGGATAGTTTCAGCAGGTTCGAAGGGAGCGGTTGGAAGGTCGTCGGAGTCTCTACAGACGATGCCAAGTCCCATCAGAAGTTCATTGACAAGCACGAGTTGCCATTTGACCTAATCATTGACGAGGAAGCTGCGCTTCACGAGTCATATGGCACTTGGAGAGAGAAGAACATGTACGGCAAGACGTACATGGGGACTCTCAGATCGACGTTCGCAATCGAGTCGGACGGAAAGATATCCTGGGCTGGATACGGTGTTAAGGCGAAGGGGCACGTGGACTCGCTGGTTGAGGCTCTGAAGGTCGGATGAAATGGGCATAGAAGAGCGACGAAAACTGGTTGCTTCATTCCTCAGGCAATGCGTCAGATACGCGAATGACTCAATTGGCAGGAAGAGAGACAGAGGGGAAGGGGAAGAAGAAATATCCAGATGGGTCGCATACCGGGATTTCACTGAGCATTCAGCAATGGAGGTCTCCAATGGCGACCTTGATTCTTGGTTGGAAGAGGAATGAATACTGATTTAGGATTAGTTGTCGATAGCACGGTCTAATGCGGGCGAGCCGAGTCTATGCTTGTGAGTGTCGACCCTCATCTTGGCACCTGCGATCATCAGGAGCGAGTCATCCTCGTTGAGGGCGAAAACAGGGAGGTTCGTCTGATCCCCTAGGTTCTGGGCCCTCCTGGAGCATACGGATTGCTGGCTAGGCATGTGATTGAGTGAGTTGAGATCGATAATCACCATGTCCCCCATGGAGAGGTTTCCCTCAACTCCATCCAGCTGGAGCCTGTGGAGTCCATCTGGCTCCATGTATATCACCCTCCGGGATGGCCTCTCTGTAACCCTCTCCGTCCTTTCCGACCACCTGGACTCACCTAGGTCATGGAACCGGTTGCCGACCTTAGGTCCCGGTTCAGTCGCGCCCATCCCCACTCCTGATCTGCCCTTTGGAGTCGTGTTCGGATTGGGGAGTCCGAGAAGCCGGAAGAGATTGACCACGGGCGGTCCGAGAACTACTCCTCAAAGAGTGCTTCGATGTCTTCGGGGTTCAGAGTGGCTTTTGGTTCGTCGATACTCGG
>CBFIAW010000035.1:0-10851 GCA_965660655.1 Candidatus Thalassarchaeaceae archaeon
GTAGCATGGCCAAGCGCACTGTTTTTCACCATCTTATCCAATGGTGGCCGTGCCGGCCTCAAGCGTCCTTGGTTAGGATTCACGATTAAGGAGGGAATTGGGACCAAGAAAGCCCTTTCCGTCGCATTGGCGGGGTGGGTTTTCCTTTGCTTCGCAGCCGTCTCTTTCGCCCCTTTGGTCTTTGATTCTCACGATGACCATGAGATAATGTATGACTGGGACGAGGATTCCCAGGCGTACAAGGTCCACATCAATTTCGATGCACATGGGATTGCACAGAAGCTAGACTATGCAACGAGCGAATTCGACGAGCAGTCTTGGGCTTCCCAATATGCAGAGGTATTGCCAGTTGAGTTGGACGATAGGACAGGGACTTATGATTGGGCATATGGTGATTCAGCAGATGTTCCATTATACTTCACTGTGCCTGGATCCGAGTCCGACATGATTGAAGATCTAATTGGGTCGATGGATGAGACTAGGTTCAGCGTCAGTGCCTCCGGTGGAAGTCTAGATGGGGTAACAAACGTGGGAATAGACCACCCTACTAATCTAGGAGATGGCCCACTGGATGGATATACGACGTGGGTAAGGGATAATATCTGGGCAAAACTTGGTCTAGATGTCGGTCTACAATTCCTTCTCCTTGGATGTGGAATGGGAATGGTACTTGGTGGTTCTCAGGGGCTTGCAAGGAGCCTCTTCGGACAGATGGTCCCCGAGACTAGGAGTGCAGAGTTCTTCGGGTTCTTCGGGTTCTTCGGAAAGGTGGCTGCATTGATCGGTCCTTTCCTCTATGCTTCGATGACTCTTGCATTCGATAGCAGGGTTGGAGTGCTCAGCGTAGCAGTACTGATTCTGATTGGTGCATTGATGATGAATTGGGTCGACGTAGAGGCAGGAAAGGAAGATGCACGCGCCGAAGACGCAAGAAATCGTGGAATCGCGTGAGGCCCTAATTCCCGCGCAATTCCGTCAGGGCCTCGATGACCGAGGCCTGAGTGATGCGACCGCCTCTTTCTCGAAGCATGGATGCCACCTTCTCGACCTCTTCGCCCTCTGCTCCAGCGGTAACCGCCATGTTCCTGACATGCAGTTTCATGTGCCCGGCCTGTATTCCTACCGTGGCTAGGGCCCGAAGGGCGCCGAGGTTCTGCGCCAATCCCGATGCTGCCATCACCTTCGCTAGCTCGTCCGCGCTCTCCACTCCTAGGAGTGCTACGTTCGTTTGTGCTGCAGGATGCACCCTAACTGCCCCTCCGACCAGTCCTACTGCCATAGGGAGCTCAATGGACCCGATTAGATTGCCATTCTCGTCCTTTGACCACTTGGTCAGTGAACCGTAAACCCTCTCATGGGAAGCGTAGCTGTGAGCCCCCGATTCGATGGCCCTCCAATCCTGGCCACAGGCCAGGGCGACCGCGGAGATCGCGTTCATTATCCCCTTGTTGTGAGTCGTGGCCCTGAAAGGGTCTGCCTCTGCGAAGTGGTATGCCTGTATCACTCCGTCTATCACTTCCGATCCCTGCTCCGGGTCCTGACCTTTATCTGACATCTCTTCGGGGGTGAAGATTGCGCTCACCCTAGCGAGACGGAGTACGGCTAGGTTGCTGATTATCCTCAGTATCACCGTCCCACCAGAGACCTCCTCGACCCTTGGCGCGATCGTTTCAGCCATCGTGTTCACCGCATTGGCCCCCATTGCATCCCTGCAGTCAACATGGATGTGGACAATCACCATTGGCCCGGATCCAGTCTCAATCACCCTTGCAGTAAGATCACGGCAACCGCCTCCGAACTTCACCAGTATGGGGTCGACTTCATTGCATCTCGAAATCAACTCTTTCTTGGAAGCGAGTATCGAGTCCCTAGCACCATCGGGGTCATCACAGTTGACAACTTGGATCTGACCAATCATTACGGGATCATCGTTGTCCGATTTGAAACCCCCGTTAGCCAAGCACCTCTTCGCCATATTGCTTGCCGCAGCAACTACGCTAGGCTCTTCGAGAACGAATGGGATCGCATAGTGGGACCCGTCAATCACGAAGTTGGTCGCAACCCCAATGGGGAGTGAGTAGGTACCTACCACATTCTCGATCATCCTGTCTGCCGCCTCTTCGTCCAACTCCCCTGTGTCGGCCCATGCCTCAATCTGGTCATTGCTTAATTCCGCAATCTCAGCGAGCAGCTTTCTTCTCTCTGAAACTGATAGTTTGTAGAACCCCTCGATACGACTGTTCTCTATTGGCATAGTACTCAAACTGGAGGCATGACAACGGGCTTCTAACCTTTTTCGAGCCAATATCTACATAAAAAAAGCGTTAATTTGCCTGTTAACGCTTCGTTAACGCTTCGTTAACCCGTTAATAATGCGTTAATGCTGCTAATATGAGAAATAGCCACTGCACCAATGATTGCCAATTTCTATGTCCCGCATTTGTGAATTACCCGTTAATTGACACTCTGGTATGCGTGAGTATGCGTGAACATTAAGAATGCCAGACGATGCTGAGGCACTATGGTGTTGAGCGATCTTTCTCCGTCAGATCTTCCTACGCTACGCGGTAATCCATTCGACTCTAGGCCGATTGAGAGAAACCGGGCCAGTGAGATAGTCGGAAGGGAGAATATTCTGATTAGGTGGAAGGAGCATATGCACTCTCAATCTCCAAGATTGATTCTCCTCTCAGGGGAGAGGGGATCAGGTAGGACATCTCTGATCAATGCAATTTCTTCTCAGACAGACGATCGTTTCGTTGGAACCTATTGGCATAGTAAGGACCCTCTCAATTGTGCTCTGGACGAGCTTGCAATAACCTTCTGTGGGCATGATATTCCTCCGAGCATGCACCAGAAAGTAGAGCGGATTGTAGAGACTCTGGATACGGTTTCAGGACCCCTTCCACTAGTCGCTTTGGATTATCCATCACATGTCGATTTGTCCTCGTTCTTGTCTTTGATATTGCCCGTATTACAACGACTTAGGGCTCTCGTTGTAGTCTCAGTTTCCAACTCTCAATTTACGTCTCTGGACGAGAACACAATGGAGGTATTCGATGAAATAGCCACTGTTGAGCCCTTCTCTCAGGAGCATATTCAGTTGCTTAGCGACCTCAGGATCCGCAGAATGTCGCCCGAGAGGTGGCACATCAATAGTAACCTGCTCGAGGCGATCATGGCCAGAACGGGCGGTAATGCTAGATCAGTCATCGGCATCCTCAGGGATCTCGTAGACGAAAGGAGGGGCCTCGGCTCCAAAGACACCCTGGCATCTCTAAAAAGCTGGAATCCTCCAATAAAACCCACTGTACCAGAGAATCCCCCAGACGAGCCCCAGATTGAACCATTCACCACTTCAATCCATGAATCCGAGACCGATATTGTCGAGGAAATTGAGGAATCTTGGCCAGAGGAGGAAGAAATAGAACCTGAAACCGCTGAGCAGGCGCTCGAAGATGAAGACTGGGACGTAGAACCAGATGACATGTGGCCAGATGAGGAAACAATCGAGCCAGAATCTGCGAACGAGTCCCCCAAGGAGGAAGAAACCGGCGCAACCACCGCTGATAATCCCGAAAAGATCACTGGATGGGCAGCAGACGAGGGAACGATTCTGTCAATGGACGAGGGTACAGAGCCCCCTAGCAGTGGCCAACCAAGGGGATTTTCAGGCCTAGTAAGCAGGTCACGCATTACAAATGACCAGATGCCCACCGGCCCCGACCACTCAACCCCAATCCAGGAGCCAGAGATAAGAGAATTACAGAACCCCCCTAGGGCGAATCCAGTCCACGAAAGTAAACCACAGTTAACTGAGGAAGATCACAAGTCGGTTAGTACTGAACCGACGTCTATCGAGGAGAAGCAAGTATTATTCTCCGAGGGAGAACTCTGGACTGTTGACTCGGAGCTCGAGGAAACGCTCCCAGAAATCCCCAAAGAAGCCGAATATGAGCCAGAAGAGGTTTTCGAAGAACCCGAGCCCATCGAAATTATCGAGGATCAACCAAAAACACCACAATTGGAAAGAACAATAGTGGTCAAAGGCCCGAAATGGGTGTCAAAGGAAATTGTCGACCAAGGCCACCTTGGAATAATGAGCGACGCTGAGAGACTGGTAGTCTCCATAGCCTCTTCACGTGAGATTTCCCCATCCGACGTTGAGATCCAAGCACGTCTTGAGGTCGGCAGACCTCGCCTTTCTCAGATATACAATTCACTACACAAATCAGGTATCCTCTCAGTAAGGAAGGAAGGGAGAAGCAGGCTATTCAAGCTTAGTGAAGCTGCAAGTGCCTTGCTAAGTGAGGGGTGAAAATGTCCGATACAATCACGCTGGAAAGAATCGAGAGGTACCTCGCTCTCACTGCCGAGGCTAGATCAAAGGCAACCCCATCAGCATCAAACAAACTTGACGAAGAGAGGCTCAATGAGATGCTTCGGATGTGCGATGATTATGCTGCCGATGCAAGGCATTTCGCTTCCGAAGGAGATTTAGTCAGTTCCTTCGGCGCAATCAACTATGCCCATGCATGGCTAGACGCCGCAGTCAGGATCGGACTGATGGACGGTCATGGTGACGATAGACTGTTCACACTGCCCTAGGGGCCAACCATTCGTAGAGAGGGCCCAGAAGTGACTTCGATGTACGAACAGCCCCCTTCTACCAGTCTTCTCTTCAGTACCCTGTCAACAGTAAGGACCGGCCATCGGTTCTGGAGAGACAGGGCTAGTAGGGAGTCATCCGTGTGCCCACCTCCCGAATCAATTAACTCCGACCTCCCATAGAGGAGGTCTAGAAGGAGTCCACTACGACTTTCTGCGAGGGAATCAAGCTCATCTCTGACTCCTGCGGTGATCTTCAGATTCGCCTTCCCCACCACTTCGTTCAGCGAAATATCCAGGTTCAGCCCTGCATCAATCAGAGAAACCCAGCCACATGCATCAACCAGGACTGCAACCATTGGATCAGCCCGAGATGGTTCCATGACCAATCAGTCGCCATCTGGAACCCACTCTCCTTGAGAGCGTAATCCTGCTTCCCTCCTTAGCGCAAATAGGTAGCCTGAGGCTCAGAGTCGCTTTCTTTCCCTTGATATTGGCGACGGTTCCAACACTGGTCGCTGTCGCGGAATTGACCATCAGCATCTCGTTTGGCTGCAGGGGCCTAATGACGGCCTTATCCTCGTCCCCAGAGATCATCTTGTCCAATAGTTGTAGATCGAGCCCCAATTCTTCCCAGATTGGGGGCAACTCCCCTTCTCTGGCCATAACTTGCCCAGAAAGGTCGTCTGCCTTGGTGGCAAGCGGGTCTAGGGGGGTGGAAATACCACAAAGACCACCTGCAAAGGCAGTCTTTAGGTCGGTACCACCGCCTTTTATCCCCTCGATTGTTGTTCTGAGCGGGTCCCAACGAGTCTTGTTTCCTTCCTGTATCCGCCTCCCAGGTGCGATGAGTATGTTGTCCCCTACGTTGAATGACCCTTCCACGATGCTGCCTCCAATCACTCCTCCTTTGATTTCAGACGGTCTCGAACCCGGGCGATTTACGTCAAAGGATCTTGCGACGTACATCAAACCCCCATCATCTTCTGTCCTGTCTGGGGTGGGGATGGTTTCCTCTATGGCTTCGATTAGGATGTCTAGATTCACGTCGTGATGAGCTGAGACCGGGATGATTGGGGCATCTTCTGCGATAGTCCCGCTAATGAACTCCTGAATCTCCTTGTAGGACTCCATCGCCCTCTCCTTGCTGACGATGTCGATCTTGTTCTGCACTACTACGATGTTCTCGATTCCCGCTATCTCGAGGGCTGCCAGATGCTCCCTAGTTTGTGGCTGAGGGCACTTCTCTGTGGCAGCTACCAATAGTAGGGCGCCATCCATGATGGAAGCCCCGGAAATCATCACTGCCATCAGTGTCTCGTGCCCCGGGGCATCGACGAAGGATACGACCCTAAGCAGTGCCCCTTCTCCCTTCTCGCCCTCGGGGTGCTTTCCCTTGGCGTAGTGTTCTCCATCAGAAGTCACGTGGAATGAAGTATCCGCATATCCCAACTTGATGCTGATGCCCCTCTTCCGTTCTTCCGAATGGGTATCGGTCCAAGTTCCAGATAGGGCTTGGGTTAGAGTGGTCTTCCCGTGATCAACATGACCGACCATGCCGATATTGACTTCGGGCTGCTTGCTTTTTGCTCTGGTCAGCTTGAATCACCCCAGTCGTCACTCCTCTTCTCCAGAGGGCTGTTCGACTGCGGCTTCCTCTCCGTCGATAATCGCGACCAGTGAGCGCTTTCCAGAATCGACTACCTTCAGATTGATCTGGCGCGTGTCCTGGCTGATTACATTGCCCCGGAGATTCCTCCTCCTCCTCAGGCCATCGTACTTGTAGCGGTACTCTTTGCTGTTCTTGTTGACGAATTTCTTCCCCTTGTATCCTACTCCGGCAGTGATGAGGATCGATTTGACGCCAGAGCCGTCCAGATCAGGCCTCATTGGCCTGCCTGTTGTATCAGATCCCCCCGTTATCTCCAGTTTGTACCCGCTGAGTGTAGTGTCCCCATCCCCGACGAACATCCCTTCTACCGAATCCCCAATCTTCTTCCCCAGAAAATGGTTGTAGTTTGCTCCTGTGATGTCCATTGCAAAGGATCTGCCTCCAGATGCCGGGTTGGTGTCGTTCACCACCGCCTTGAAGGACTGCTCACCTGCCATTTGTTCACCTTGGACGGCATCCCGACATAAGGCCCCTATAAGAGCGGTTCGGAGTCAACCGATTGCCTACCTCCCGAGAAGTCCCTTCTCAATCCTGCTCCCGATCACCGCAGGTACGGAGTTTGGCATGGTGATGTACTGGGTCCTTCCCCTTCCTTGGTTGGAACTCGAGGACCTACTTACAATCAATCCCTCGGACTCGAGATGCTTCATGTATTTCCAGAATGTCGTGTATCCCCTAGGGCTCTCACTGTTTTCCTCGCAGACTAGCTCGTACAGCTTCCTGGCATCTCCACTGGAGACTTCCTCCGCTTTCTTCAATCTCCGGCAAATACCAAGGAGGACCAACTTCTGGTGCAGGTTCAGGTCGTCAACCTGATTCGGCTCTACTGAGGCGGATCGAATACTGCTTGGAAGGACATCTGCTTCAATGACCTCTCCCCTGCCTGCCATTTCGGCCTTTCTGATTGCACCCTCTAGAAGCTCGATGGCCATCCTTGCATCCCCTCCCGACTCTTCTGCGAATACCCCAATCTTCTCCAGAACCTCTTTGCTTACTGAACCAGGCCTGCATGACGCCTCGTAACGCTGACTCGCGATTCCTTCGAGGTCGCTTGCCACGTAAGGGCTCATTTGGAGGATGTTATTCTCTCCTAAACGAGACTTGATCGCCTTCTCGAAGAGGGTGAATAGGGAATCTTCCTGACTCACCATAATTAGGGACACGGAACCCTCACCTTCCTTATCCTCATCTATTCTGAGGAGCTTGTATATCAAGTCGGAGTTGTCCCTTCTTACTAGCACATCAACCTCGTCTAGGATTAGCAGGAGGTGCTTATCGTGGGTACGGAGATTACGTCTAACACTCTGGATAACTTCTCCAGAGCTGAATCCTCGTTCAGGATGGCCAGAATCTAGAGACAATGCGATCTGCTGAAGGACTTGGGATGCCGAAGGATGGCTCCTGCAATTTACATGAGCGACAGAAAATTTCCTTTTCCCTTCCAGTTTTGATGCAATATCCATGCAGAATCGACGAGTGAGAACCGTCTTCCCAGAGCCAACATTACCCGTAACAACGGCTCTACAGCTAACATTGTGATTCTCTATCCCAAAGAACATCGATGCCAATTCGCTTAGTTCGTCCTTCCTACCAACCAGCTCTGAAGGAGTCCAATCGTAGGACAAAGGCTCCTTGGAGATCAGAACCTTGCCCGCTCCTATCCTGTCTAGGTAGTCCGCCATTGATTACTTGCCTATTTCGACGTTCTTAGACATATTCGGTTCAGACCCATCAACAACCCCATGATTGCCATGTGCACCTCTATGATTCGGTGTTTTGATAGGCTTGTGCGTACCAGCGCTACTTGAGGCCGTGCCGTGTTGCTGAAGAGGGTGTTCAAGAAGCCAACAGGCTTGAGCCTAGTTGGCGCCACGTTTCTAGCAATTTTCGAGTCAGTAAACAGCTCCGGATTCTCTGACGATATCGCAGTTAGGTCCGGGCTGGCCAACCGTATTACTTGCAGCTCACAGGATGTTTGCACGGGCAGCATCCCAGAGGGGAAGGAGAAGATAATGGTCCCAGACGGGGCCACCTTCGAGATATGGGGGAATTTGGAAATTGGAATCTTAGACTACGTAATAGTAGCGTCTCTGGCTTACACCCTGGTGTCACTGTGGGCTCACAGGCCAATTGAGAACCAATTCGGAGTAAAGAAGACTAGGAAATTGATTGCCATTAAGTCAATCCGTTCGATTCGCATAGGTGTTCTTGCTTTTTTCGTAGCACTACTGTCCATGGCAAACAAGACGGGAAAATTTGCTAACATCTCAAACAGCATCGGTGTAACTAAGCATGAAACAGGCTCATTAGGTAGGCACGACGGATCATGGGGGTTTGAGGCATTCGAGTGGGGGTTGCTGGATTTCGCGGAGCTCTCCCTTCTCTTCTCATTCTCTCTTTACTGCGTCTGGAAGGGCTTAGAGGTCGACAAGGCGATACTCAACCCGATTCCAGATAACAGGAACTTCATCGAGAGAATCTGGGGCGGGATTAGAGAGGCCGAGAGGGAACAGAGGACGGATATAGAGGCAGGGGCCGTCAAGGCCAATGATTCATTCACAAAACTCGTCCAAATGCTTGGAGCAGCAACATCCTTGAACGTAGCAGCATCTTCTCTGGACGAAGGGGACGTGAAGGTCGCCTTCAACAAGTGGAAGAATCTCACTCACCGGAAGGGCAAGCAGAACCAAGACTGGAAGGGATTGTCAGAATCCCTTGAACAGGCCGGAAATTTCCCCGATGAAGAGGAGTGAGGAAAACTATCGGCGGGTTAAAGCCATGATGCGTATTGGGGCAATTGGGGTGAGTAAATGGCAGATGAACTAACAAGAGAGGAAGTATCAACAAGGCTAGAGGCTATCTTCTCATCCTCTCTGGAAGGCGAAGAGTTGCAGAAGGCACTCACTAGCATCGAAAAGCGACTGGATAAGTTCGAGGGAAAGTGGGGCGGCTTGATCAAGTGGGCCGAGAAGAAGTACGGGAAGCCAGAAGACTCCGAAGAAACTAGCCAGGAAGAAACAGAGCAAGAGGGGCAGGGAGGGTCCTCTCCGGATCAAGTCGGAACCGCAGTTGACACCACCCAAGAAGACCCGGGCGAGATGTCTCGCGAAGTAGCAGCCAGAAAAATGGAATCCATTTTCAGGTCCAATCTCGACGGCGAAGAGCTAGACAAGATGATTGGCAGCATCGATAAGAGGCTCGACAAGTTCGAGGGAAAGTGGCCAAAACTGATTCTTTGGGCCGAGGAGAAGTACGGCTCGGCAGATTCTGAGGGGGTAGTGGCACCCGAAGCCGGCGAATCCCCACAGGAATCCTCAGGCGTTGAAGAAACTCTCAAACTGATAATAGGCGGCGAATCCGAAGCAGCATTGCACAACCTCAAGAGCTTGATTTCCCAAGATCCTTCAGATTCCGATGCATGGAATGTATTTTCCTCTTATTACTCCTCAATCGGATTTTCTGGAAGGGCGAAGGCTTGCGAGGAAAAGGCCGAGTCTCTTTCGTAGGATTTAGTAACCCAATTGTAACTATTTCCCGATTCATATACTTTGAAACTGTATGGGCCACAATTAAATGCAATTTGCCTTTCCCCAGTAATGGTAGATTTCATGGCAAAGAAGATTCCTGAGCACATTGCATTCCGTCTAGCACAGAAGGCCAAGGACGCCGAGAAGAAGGTAAAAGAGGCCGAGAAGAAGGTAAAGGAGGCCGAGAAGAAGACCAAGGCAGCCGAGAAGAAGGCCAAGGACGCCGAGAAGAAGGCCAAGAACACCGAGAAGGCAGCAGACGACCTCGATGACTTCGACGACCTCGATGACTTCGACGACCTCGATGACTTCGATGACTTCGTCGCCGTTGAAGATACACCGGTAGAAGAGCCAGGTGAATCCGAAGAAGAACCTCGGACTGATTCGGCTTCTGAAAATCCGGATGGTGAGCTTGAGGCTTTGATGAAGCAGGCCTCCAGCTCCGAGAGTAGTGAACAAAGGATTCAGAGAGCAAACCGATTTGCTGACGAGGGGGACTTCGAAGCATCTCTTGAGATCTGGAAGGATCTAACAGCAAGCGAAGCCGAGAACCCAGAAAATTGGAGAGGAATCGCATCAGTTCTGGATCAAAGGAACCTAGTGGGTGACTCGGCAAAGGCACAAACTGCTCGGGATCACGCAGATAGAATCGAGACCCAGGCAATTTCGGAAAAAACCGGTAGGAAGATGGAGGACATCATCGCTGACTTGATGGACGACGGCATCCTGAATTTCAGTGCCGGATCCGATGCAAAGGACTCCGAATAGCGCATAATCGGATTATTTTACACTTATTCCTTACTAACAAATATGATTAATTTCTACCATTCACATTAATAACTCGGCACCCTTGGGGAGGGTTAGGTAATACTATGGTAGAACTGGAAGATAACCAAAGAATGGGACTACTTATTGGTGCGGCTGCGATCTTAGTTTTTGTTTTGATTAACATGACGGGGATTGTATTTGGTGGGGACAAACTATTCATTATTGACATGATAGGCATTGGTGACCAGGAAGCATTTAGACCAATTACCGGATTCA
>CBFIAW010000036.1:0-10836 GCA_965660655.1 Candidatus Thalassarchaeaceae archaeon
CTCCCTTCGATATAAGCCAAATTGAAGTCCCCACAAACAAAATCGCAGACGCAGTCTGAAGTAGAATATCGTTCGAACCCATTGTGAGTACATTTGTGATAACTATTAGGATCAATGCCGAGGATGCCGGCTTCAGAATAGTCTCCATCGTCTCAATTCTTGGTAGGAATACTGCAACCATCACCACGCTACTCAACAGAGCGAATGCTTCGGTTTCTGGAAACGAACCAATGAATGAACCATCATTCAATTCGTAGAGCCAATCCGGAGTCGCCAATTCATTTGCAGATTCTCTGCCAGTGCTAAAGACAAGCATTGGGATCGACATCATCCCTATTCCAAGGCTGAAGATGGAGTCTTTCCCGAAGTGTAGAATCGAAGCAACTGAAATGCACATCAAAACAATCATCGCCTCGTCGAGTCCATGCCTCCATTGTATGACCAAGAAAGTCAGTGCTAAAATCAATACAATTCCATCTTCATTCCCATTTCTGAGGCCTTGAATGAAACTCGTAATGTGCAATCCCGACAACAGTGCAAGTAACGCCACCAGAGAAACAGTAGTGAAACCACCAAATTGCGCCAATAGAAGAATCGTTACCATTGGCAACCAGAGTCCTATGCTCCAAAGATTGAGCAGGCCGGAGTCTCTGATAGTAGCAGAAATCTCAGTGATTCCAAGGAAACCAGATGCCAGATTTACCCCAGACTCTCCCATCCTTGAGTTCACTACGAAAAGAAGGATCGATGCCAATCCAAGATAAATCGCCAGAGGCGTGGTTTCGAGGTGAATGACCCCATTATAATCAGACAAATCATTTGCGAGCATGACCGTGCGCACAGTCTCTTCAGCCAGTTTCTCAACCAGAATCCACGACCAGGGGAGAAGAACCGTCACCCCCGAGAGAGAGGGCGAACTCCTCTTTATTGCCAGAGAAGCAGTTCCAATGTGAAGGACTGAGAGGACTCCCAAAAGCATGAACCCCCCATCTCCGTCCGAGGGGGATCCAGTCGGCACAAGCAGTACCAATATCGCCAAAATGACAACCGAGCCAATCCAAAGCACCCTGTCTGTAACAATATTCTGGTCCCTGAGTATTATTGCCACTGTGGTGGAAGCCCCAACCAGAGTGAAGACTTGGTATGGAGATACACCGAGGGTTTCTCTGACCAACTCCCCATTTAGCAGAATAATCGTCAGTATCGTCGCGGAAATGATCAGCGGCGAATACACCCGCCTAGACTCCACACCTCTGACGACAAGATAAGATCCCCCAAATGCACCCCCAAGGAAGGTGACCATCCCCAATGCATAACCCAAATCCTCCCTATTCGAAGCAACGGCCAGAAATGCCCCAATCATACCGAGCGATATGGAGACTCCCCACAGCCCGGGTTTCCCCAAGCCCAATGTCTCGAAACCCTTCGAAAACCAGTTCTCCTCCTTGGCGAATTTCGTGACCATGTATGCATTCATCGATGTCACGACCATTAGCAGTAGGAAAAGTAGTAATGGCCCCTCAATAGGCAGAACATCCAGAGGACCAACCGAAAAACGGGAAGTAACCGCATGCATACCAATCCATAGATTCGATGACGCTATTCCGAGCGACGCTAGGTTGCCCGAATTTCTGTTTAGAGCAATTCCATGGAGAATTATCGTTGCCACCAGGATCATGCCAGCAACTCCCGCCTCCCCAAACTCTGTTCCAGCAGTCGAACCGATGGCAAGCAGAACAAGGGTGGATTGAGCGGCGATAGCATCGTGGTCATGCCTGTAAGCGACGTAAATATTGCCTCCAACCAAGAGCAACAATATCACTCCGAGAGACAGATCATCTCCAATGATTTCCCAATGTCTGAGCTCTATTGCAAGACCATATAGGACCTTCATTGATATGATGACCCAAGTTACTCCCAGCAACTTCATTCCCTCTTTTGGGACCCAGATTTCCCCCAAGCCAAATCCTAAAGCTGCTAGTGAAATGAGCAACAGAGTTCCAACAACGGAATCAAAAGTCCTCCCAATTTGTATGCTAATCGCACTGTACAGGACAATCATTGAGACCATGATTACCCAGTTAACTCTCTCTTCGCCCTCTATCGCAATCTGAGAAACAAGGTCTTTTTCTGGCGGATTATCCACACTGCCATCTTTCCTAATCGTGCCCGGCGAGTCCCCACTGGGTTCCGAGAAGGGATCGAAGACGTCTCCAATAGCATCATCCATATCCTCGGGTTCTACATCGGAAGACTCCTCTGGCCCCTCTTCTGTAGGGAACTGGATGTTTCCAATGGCTATTCCCGATGGAAGCTTGAACTCCCTTTCCCGGATGATCTTGTCTGGAGCATCATCATCTGCCATCGTCCCGCAACAGAGCATGTATTGCATAATCACATCCCCTAATGGGGCTCGAATGGAATGTTAATGATGGGGAGAAATTATTCTCCGAGCCGTAATGCTTGAAGACTTGATGCTACTCGGAACAACAGGGGAAGTTGGGTGCAGAGTTCCTCTCAGGGAAGGGCATTAGAACTGACTCAGCATGGTTTGGAGCCGTGCGGGAAGGTCCACTGGAACATTGATTCCGAAGGACTCCACACAAAAGCAGTCGAACTTGGGGAGGCTAGGCTAACCGCCGACTCGGTACTCCTTGCAGTAACGGGTGAGCGAACAGGACGTTCTCCAAATGACAGATTCATCGTTGATGAGGCTGGAATGGCAGAGGGAGTATGGTGGGGGGAAGTGAATAGACCCACTGCACCAGCCGTTTTTGAGAGGCTTCTAGCCAAGACCCAAGCACATCTAAATTCCGCAGAGAACCTGTTCGTCAAAGATGCATACTGCGGGGCCGATCCAGACTACAGGATGCCAGTCAGACTAGTTACAGAGAAGGCATGGCATGCAGCTTTCATGCACAACATGTTCGTTCGCGCTTCGGTGGACGAACTTCAATCCCACATACCTGAGTTTACCATCCTTCATGCCCCCGAGTTGAAGTCCAGCATGAGTGACGGCGTCAATTCTGACGCCTTCGTCATCATTGCCCTCGACAGGGGCCTCGTCATCATTGGTGGAACCCATTATGCTGGAGAGATAAAGAAGGCAATCTTCACAATAATGAACCATATTCTCCCGACCAAGGGCCTACTCCCAATGCACTGCTCAGCCAATACCAATGGAACCGACTCAGCACTGTTCTTCGGTCTTTCTGGAACAGGGAAGACCACTCTGTCAGCAGATCCTAATCGAGCTCTCGTAGGGGATGATGAGCACGGATGGTCAGACAATGGAGTCTTCAACTTTGAAGGTGGATGCTATGCAAAACTGATTCGACTATCAGAAGAGGATGAACCCGCAATCTTCGCTACCACTAAGATGCGTGGCTCAATTCTTGAGAATGTCGTATTGAATGCAGACGGGACTCCTGACTTTGACAATGGGTCACTGACTCAGAACACTAGGGGCTCATACCCAATTGAGTTCATAGAGAACCGAACTCCAGATTCCATGTCCGGGAACCCGAATAATGTGGTTTTCCTGACTTGCGATGCCTTCGGAGTCCTACCTCCGTTGTCCAAGCTAAGCCCCGAGCAGGCTGCATACCACTTCATGTCTGGATACACCGCCAAGGTCGCAGGAACGGAGATTGGAGTCACAGAACCCCAAGCAACGTTCTCGACATGCTTCGGGGCCCCATTTATGCCTAGGCACCCAAGTACGTATGCCGATTTACTATCGAAAAAGATCAGAGAGAACAACGCCAAGTGCTGGTTGATCAACACCGGTTGGATTGCCGGTGGAGCGGATTCGAGCAGCCGTATCAAGATTAGCTGGACTAGGAGTTTGCTCAATGCCGCAATCAATGGGAATCTAGGGGACGTCGTCTTCGTCAAAGACGAGAGATTCGGTTTCGAAATCCCCACCACCTGTGAGGGAGTCCCCGACAGAATTCTGCAGCCAAGGAGTACTTGGGAGGATGGGCATCGATACGATAACGTGGCCAATCTACTCGCCCAGATGTTCATCGAGAACTTTGAACAGTACGCTCAGGGATGCTCAGAGGAAGTACTGAGTGCCGGCCCTAAACCGATCTAATCGACCAGTCTCTGCTTGGCTGCCCTCTGAGCATCGACTGCGCATATTGCAGCCATGTGAACAACGTCTCTGGCACTGTCCCTGCGCTGCAGAACATGAGCCGGTCTCGAGAGGCCCTCCAATATGGGGCCAGTCATCTCTGCCCCAGCTACTCTCTGCAGAAGCTTGTATGCGATATTTGCCGAAGCAAGATTGGGACAGATTAGGACGTTGGCAGGACCATCGAAGGACATGAATGGGTAGTCTTGTTGAATCTCTGGAACCAGAGCCGTATCGGCTTGCATCGGACCGTCAATAACCAAATCAGGCTCAATTTCTCTGACGATTTCTATTGCCTCTTCGATACGGTCCGTTCTCATTTCTGCAGAGGTTCCGAAGTTGGAGAATGACAGCATAGCCACCTTCGGCTTGACTCCAAACCTCCTAGCCACCTTTGCAGTTTGTACCGCAATCTCTGCTAAGGTCCTGGCATCTGGATAAATGTTGATCGTAGCATCTCCGATGAACATCAATTGGCCATTTACCGTCATCATGTACATGCCTACAATTCGATGTGAATCTGGATCCGGACCGATTATCTGCAAGCAGGGCTTCACGATATCTGGGTACTGGTGGGATACTCCACCTAGATACCCATCTGCGTCTCCCATCTTGACCATCATAGGTGCAAAGAAAGTTGTCGACCTCAGTTCCCTGACAGCATCTTCTTTGGTCATGCCTCTTCTACCCCGCAATCTATGCAATTCGTCAGCATAGCTACCTCTCCTCCTATCATCATATCTCACGTCTATGATTTCGCAGTCAAATTCCAAACCCAACTCATCCTTGACCGTTTCAATCCTCTTCTTCTGACCGAGAAGAATTGGGACACAAATCCTCTCGGTAATACACTGGGAGGCAGCCTTGACGATGGTGGGGTCCTCCCCTTCGCAGAAAACAATCCTCTTCTGATCTCTCTTGGCCTGGTTGATCACCCTCCTCATTATTGACCTTGTTAGGCCGAGTCTGGCCTCCAATTTCTCCTTGTAGTTGTCCAAATCGAAATCTTGCTTTGATATTCTGGCAACCCCCTCATTCACGGCGGCTTCAGCAACCGCCGAGGCCTCCCAAATCAGAACCCTGGCATCGAAGGGCTTTGGAATCAGGTAGTCTGAACCGAATGACATCTGCTCCCCGCCATATGCCGATGAGACATCATCGGGAACCGGCTCCTTTGCGAGTTTAGCTAGTGCTTTGGTGGCTGCCATCTTCATTCCTTCCGTAATTTCACTTGCTCTGACGTCTAGAGCACCGCGGAAGATGTATGGGAACCCAAGGACGTTGTTTATCTGATTGGGATAATCCGATCTGCCGGTTGCTACGATTGCGTCATCTCGAACGCTAGCAACTTGCTCAGGGGTAATCTCCGGATCAGGGTTTGCTAGAGCAAAGATTAGGGGATTTTCCGCCATAGAAACAACCATCTCTGGAGAAACCAAACCTCCTTTGGATAGTCCAAGGAATACATCAGCCCCATTCAGAGCATCCCCGATACCACCCTCATCAATATCCCTTGTAAACTCAGATTTGTATTCGTTTAGCTCCCCATCAGCCATTCTCTTTGAGGTCAATATTCCCTTGGAATCTAGCATAATTAGATTCTCGGGCTTGACACCCAGCCTAACGTAGTGCTTCGCGCACGAGATTGCCGAAGCACCCGCGCCCAGTATCACCACGTTCACATCCCCAATCTTCTTCCCGACGACTTCTAGACCGTTCAGCAGAGCAGCCCCAGAGATGATTGCCGTACCGTGCTGGTCGTCGTGCATAACTGGAATATCCAATTCTTCAACCAAACGCTTCTCGATCTCGAAGCACTCCGGTGCACCAATGTCTTCGAGATTAATTCCGCCGAAGGTAGGTGCAATCGCCTTGACCGCATCGACAAACTCGTCTACGCCTGTCCTATCTACTTCGATGTCGAACACGTCAATATCAGCGAATGCCTTGAACAGAAGCCCCTTTCCCTCCATCACAGGCTTGCTTGCTAGAGCCCCGATGTCCCCTAGTCCCAGGACTGCAGTTCCGTTGCTAATCACAGCAACTAGGTTGCCTTTGGAGGTATATCGGTATGCGTCATCTGGGTTGTCCCTTATTTCTTCGCAAGGGTATGCTACCCCTGGGGAGTAGGCTAGAGAAAGATCCCTCTGGGTTCCATGAGGCTTCGTGGGCACGACCGTCACCTTTCCCGGCGGTTCCGACGAATGGTAATTTAACGCGTCTTCGCGCAGTTGCTTGTTGCTCACTATGGCACCTCGGATGGTGCTGGACCAACCATCTCCTTTGATGCTATCCTATTGCCAATTGTTGGATTATCGGCCAATATGGCCTTGTTTCTCTTGTTTTGCCTCTAACGATTTGTCAATGTCATGAGCAAGTCGCGGACGACCATCCCTACCCTTCATAAATTGCACAATGAGGGACATGCTTCATCCAATGCACGCTAGAGCAATAATTTGGGATCATCCGAAACCCGCAAACTTACCCTTTGCGGCTTATTGCGAAGAATTCAGAGCATTTGGGTTAGATTATGATATGGTTTTGCACCCCCTGTCAGTGTAAGGTGAAGAGAAATGGATAAGACTGTGGGAGACAGGGTCAAGGCAATTGGACTAATTGTTCTGATGATTTTGCTTCCTTGGGGTGCAAATCCATCTTTTTCGTCGAATCTTGAACTGCAGTCACAGGACTCCAGCAATAGGGATGAAAACTCAGGAAAGTCATGGGGGGTAAACGGTAGCAACGACACAGGGTGGCTAGTCTTGGATGCCACGGGTGCTGATGCTGCCAATGGGACACCTGCATTGGCGGACCTTATCTTGGAGTTCGCACCCGGCGCAGTCATTGACAACCTTACTTTGGAGATCGCCGTGAACGGAAGCGATGGATATTGGGTCAATCAACCACAAATTGCAGTAATGGATACGCAGACAAGTGTTCTAGACTGGAGCGGAAGAGGAGATTTGGGGAGGCAAAACAGCTTTGCTGAGAATCCACCAACCCTGGTCGGAGGAATCTTGGACGCGTCATTGAAGCCAAATACAATCAGCGACGCCTCTTGGCAAATCCCCACGGGCATAGAGATCACAGATTTGGTTATCGAGGCACTCCGTCCCGTCGATCCAAAACTATCCTTCAGCCCGCTTGAGGTTTCAATTCACGGAAGCACGTACAACCCGATAGATGGAAGGATGTTTATTCTCGTTGACGATGACCTACTGCAGTTAGATGACAATGCAAACAAGCGCATTATTGACATAATTCCCAACATTGCAGGTCGCTCAATAGTCTCTGACCCAAACAGAGACCTGCTCTACGTTGGAGATGCTGAGGGCAACGTCACGGCAATGGGGCTATCCGATTCCGTCCCCTTGGTGGATTTCCCTGTCGAAACCAATACTTCCATCTCCGACCCAATTCTGGCAATGGGCGTAGACGTCTTCGGCGTTCTATGGGGTGCTTCCGAGTGCAATCTGCACTATCTAATGCCATCTAAGGGGGCACTTTGGAAGTCATTGGAGTTCTGCACATCCTCGCAGGTTGAGACGCCCGTGGAAATCTCAATCGAAGGGAGGAAACTATTCCTGGCCACTCAGGAGAACGGCGTTCGTGTCATCGAATACAACGTCTCATCAAGTGACCCAACTTCTCTGGTAGTGGAAAGGAACCTCGTATGGGATGATTCAAACTATCTATCAGGCAACTCAATCGCAGACATCGCAGTTTCGGACGACATCCTCTACATCGCCACGTCTGACTCGGGAATCGATAGGTTCGACCTGTCCTCCACCTCATGGATTCCTTCGTGGACTTCATCGAACTGGTTGTCTTCTGACAGTATTATCGGTCTGGCAGTTACTCCTGGTTGGCTCTACATTCTTGGCGAACAGCAGGTACAACCGTACGATACTGATATACTTCTATTCAGTTCAGACATTCAATTGGCAGACTTGGGATTGTCAGAAGACGCCTCAAGCATTAGCGCGTGGCCCGGAGGCCTAGCCAGGTCCCCTTCAGCACACATGGCAATAATTGGGGACTCATCTGGCACTTTTGGACGGGTCTTGGAGGCCAACTCGGACGGATCGTTCCCACTAGTCAGCAGCCCCTCGATTGACGATGCGCAGGTTACTGCTATCATTGACGATGGAGGGGCGGGAGAGTTCTGGATAGCGTCAGGTAGTGTTATCGACATGATGGACAAGGGAGACAACCTCTGGAAGGAACCAATCGATATCGCAGACAGTCTTACTTCACAGCTCGAACCAGGCGATATCACATCAATAGTTCAGGACGAAGACGGTTGGGTCTGGGTCGGCACCACTAGCAGTGGCGTGCACAGGCTGAGCAATGTGGATGGGGCCTACTTCGAAACGATCCAGGGCCTGAATTCCATCTCAGTCACAAGTTTGGCATACGACTCCAACTCAGAGACTCTTGTCATCGGGCATCTGGATGCGGGAATATCGCTCTATTCGACCGATTCCAACAATATCATCGAGACATACTCGGAGCAAGAAGGGTTGGACTCAGATAGAATCAGAGATATCGCAACCAGATTCGGAATCGCGTACATCGCAACCGAGGAAGCCGGAGTGATGAGGATAGAACTCAGCACCCCAGCAATAATCGGATCGTGGCAGTCTCTCGGCATGGATAACCTCGACTCCACACCGGTTGCAGTTGATGGGGATGTAATCTATCTCGGTCTCCCTGGCCTGGGGATTCTCCTTATTGACAGATTGACAAGCGACATTCTCGACCTCTGGACCCCTGATGATCCGAACGGCATTCCCGACGAGGACGTCAACACAATATCTCTGGATTTCTATGGAGGGTTGCTGGTCGGCTCCGAAGTACAGAACTCGGGTTCGAATGCAAACGGTGGTCTGGCTCGATGGGACGGCTCGACATGGGATTTGCTCCCAACTAGCATTCCCGGTTGGAACAACGACCCCTTCGAGTTCTATGATGTCACCAGCGATGCTAATGGCGTCTATGCAGGTACGAACAGGGGAGCTTGCATGTGGAACTGGCCCGATGTCAATAACCCACAGTCCCAGTTCACATTAGAGGACTGCTGGACATCAGGAGGAAACGGTGGAGGAGGGGGTCAAGGAGACGGCATGCCTTCCAGGTTCGTCATCTCAGTGGACCCAATTGGGTCAGACCTCCTTTATGCTGGGACCACCGAGGGCGCTGCGGTCATCAACACATCAAACGGCACCGTCGTGGAGGTCTGGACCGCAGGTGACGACACCGAGAGGGCGCGCGTCCTCAAGTTCGGAGAAACCCTCTATCTCGGGTTCGAGAACCTAGGAATCGCCCGCTTCAACCTCTCATCGGGATCATGGCTCACACCGTGGGACGGTTCCCAGGGGATCCTGAACGATGACGATGTTACCGTCATGATCGAGGGGACGGAAGAGGGGACGATGTGGGCTGGGGGGGATTTCGGGCTCACTCTGATTGATCTGGTCAACGAAACAACCCTGCTACAGTGGAGCAGGGGCGCGAACCAAGACGGGCCAACCCTTCCGAACTACTCTCCAGCGGAGATACTGATTGTTGGGGATGTGATGTATTACTCGCCCCAGCGAGGCAACCCATGGAACTCTAGGGACGAGGTCTCTAGGATCAACCTGGACAACAATTCGACACTATCGACAATTGATGCCGGACAACGCATGGGTTTCAACGGGGTCATCCACGGAATGAACCAAATCGGCGATGAGGTGTGGATCAGCGTCGTAGAGACCTCCGGATGGGGTGGATCCGGGGATCCGGGGACTATTCTGAGGTGGAACACCACCTCTGATGACTGGGAGGACGATCTACAGACGATTGGCGACGTAGGCAGGGTGAATGCCCAATACCTAGGCGATTGCTTCCCACTAAACACCTCATGTGAGATGTGGGTTGCATACGGAGACAACATCCTCAGACGATTCTCTGTTTCAAACATGACCTTGCTGAACCAATGGAACGATGTTGATGGAAGGATCAGGGGCATGGTTGAGTACCAAGGAGAGTACCTCTTCGCCAGTATGAATGGAATACTGCGCTGGAATCCAGCTAATGAGTCATGGCTCCCCTCATGGCTCCCTGGAGGCGGTCTTCCTTCCGAATCGGAACTGGACTTCTACTCCTTGAAAGTAGTTGGAGACGATCTCTGGACAGCATCCGGCAACGGAAACGATGGGCATCTGATGAGGCTGTCAGGAAACAACAGCAACTGGACAACCTGGGATGTCGATACAAACGATATTCCCGATGGATATGGTGCTGACATCTTGCTTTGCCACGATATCGTACACGTAGCAATCGGGTTCAGCGCATGGCAGTGGTGGGCTGTGGGAGGGGGGATTGCCCGATTCGACCTCGGAGACCATGACGGGGATGGAATCACCGAAGAGTGGTTATCCCCCATTACTGAAGATAACTCAAACATGGCCGACAAGGACGTTCGAGCCCTCGCTTGCGACGAAGAGAACGAAATAATGTATATCGGCTTCGATACCGACAACGTCGGCATCGATCGATTCGACTACTCCTCTAACAACTTCCTCGCCACACTCACCCCGGATATGGGCGTCTCCGAGGATCCAGTCTTCCCGGGCGGTATGCTTTACGACGACGATCTACTATTGGCTTCCCATTATGACGGGAGCGGGGGGATTACTAGAGTCATCACCTCT
>CBFIAW010000037.1:0-10528 GCA_965660655.1 Candidatus Thalassarchaeaceae archaeon
GAGGGTGTCGAGATTGCAACCAACTCGACGGGGGTGGCTCACGTCGCTTGGATCAATCACACCTCTGACAAGCTTATGCTGTCCCATAAGTCAGGTGCTTCGTGTATTCACGAAGAAGTATGGCAGAGCAATGGGTGGGAGGAATCCAGCTCCCTGCAGACGCTGAACTACGCTAGGCTGACACTGGAGTTCGATCGCCAGGACGACCCGTACCTGATGTCCATAGACGCCAATGACAGCAGCTCGGCAATTCTCCATCACAAGGGGACCCTGCTAGACCCGTCGTACACATTCCAGCCCACCGATGTCGGTGGCGACGGAGTATGCGACACCCTGCAGTATGCTGTCATGGACTACGGCACCACCTCGTTGGTCGCAACACAGGGGGAGTCGGTCACAATGACGCCGACCTTCGAAGGGCAGACACTGGTCGAGGTGTGGGCGTCATCGCTACCTGCTGGCCTCTCCGTCAACAGTGCGACGGGAGTGATCACTGGAATCCCGACCGCGGTGGACACGGCAGGAACGACCCATACTCTCTACTCGAACAGCAGCAGCGCATCATACCCCGTGGCCATCACGTTCACGGTCAGATCTCCGGCACCGATTCATGCTGGCTACGGCAGATGGGACGACCACCAGTACATATCTCCCAACAACGGCAGGGGCTACACACTGCACGAGTACGACTCGGATGGAAACCTGTACTACTACGGGAGATACCAGTCTACCTCTGCATGGTCAGCCGACGGACTCAGCGTAACGATCGGATCGGGTGACCACTATGTCGCCAAGAGGTGGGCGAACGGGACATGGGCATGGGTCGTGCCACTGGACTCGAGCTCGACGACGATGGGGGCCATGTCCATTGACGGGTCTGGGAACACCTACGTAACCGGGCATAGGACGAGTGGAGGTCTGGACCTCCCAGGAGCGGAGCATGACCTCCCAAGCAGGGAGGCTGCCTTCTTCGTCTCGCTGGACACCAACGGCAGCATAAGGTGGTCGCAGGACGCTTACATCTCAGGATCCAACGATGCGAACTGGCACGTCTCGATACAGGCCAGCATTAACAACTACGGATTCACCAGGATGAGCGTCAATGAGACTACTGGGAATCTCACAGTTGTCGGCCAGATCTCGACCAACTCAGTCTCGTACAGGACGGTTACCTTCGGCGACGTCACCATGGAGATCCCGAGTACCAACTACAACTACTACAGGCCATTCGTGGTCCGGATCAACTCGACTGGCAACTTCTCATGGGCCACTACCGTGACTCCAGTCTCTTCGAGCCACAGGACCCTGCAGGGAATGGGAGTGCATGATGACGGGAGCGTCGAGGTCCTAATGAGGGCCTACGGAGACACCCAGCTGGGAGATTATGCCGTAGGGAACGACACCTATCACTACGTCATCGGGAGGATAAATGGAACAGGAGCATGGACCGGTGCATCCAAGATCACGTCTCCCGCTGGATTCGATGGGAACTACGACTCTGCGATGATGCAGGCGACTCCCTCGGGAGATTTGATCATGGCCTTCTGGTCCGTGAACGACCTCAGCAGCCTGAACATCACCGGTTCGGTGTCTTGGTTCAACGAGACCTGCGACGACAGCCTCGTAGTAATGATGCTGAGCGGAGCCGAATGGACCACAGAGGCCTCACGGGAGTTCTGCCTAACCGCCAATTCGGGAAACTCTGCGGAGTACTACAGCCTGCTGGAGATGGACCCACAGGGGATGCCCGTCCTCTTCCTCGGGCAGAGGACCTACTCAGTCGCGAACCACCATAGGATACTGAGACTCGACTCGAACCTGAACATGGACTTCGAGGAGTTCCTGGAATACAGCAACAGCCCATCCAACCCCTACACATTGGACTGGGAGGACGTGGCCTTCGACCCGCTAGGCAACATGCTGGTGAACTACTACGAAAATACGTGCTACCTATTCTGGGACGGCAGCCAGATGGGGAGGCCCTCGAGCAACTGCCATTACAACAGCCAATTCCTGATGGAGACCGTGGGGCATACCATCGACGGTGCGAATCTGATCGAGGGCGAGACCGCCACCCTATGGGGAGTCACTGGCCTGAGTGCCATGGGAGCAACGTGCAACCAGGGGACAAGCTACTGCGACGAATACCTCGACTCTTGGGTATCGACCGCCCTTCCCGATGGGTTGAGCATCAACTCGGACACCGGCCTGATCTCGGGAACAGCGACCAGCAACATGTCGCTATCCGAATTCACCCTATGGATGAACGACACCGCCCTGGGGAACAACCAGTTCAACGTCTCATTCCTAATCCTCAATGGCAGACCCACGATATCCTACAACCAGACGGTATTCGTCATGGAGCGTGGGTTGGAGATCGGGCCGATATCCCCCTACGAGGTCAATGGTACCATCCTGAACTGGACCTTCGTGCCAGCACTGCCATCCGGCCTCCACCTAGGGGCGAGCAACGGGACGATCTACGGTACCCCGTCCGTGAACCTGACTCAGCAGACCTTCCAGCTCCGAGTCACGAGCGAGGGGGGCACGACCCCTGTCAACTTCCAGTTCACCATCAACGAGCCTATCGCCAACATCTCCTACGGGAACGGGACTTTCACCGTCCCGAGGGACGCGCTCGTAAGCATCCAGCCGACAATCGAGGGTGGTGCCGTGGAGAGCTTCGCGATCAACTCCACGGATTTCCCCCTCGGCCTGATCTTCAACACCACCAACGGGTACTTCGAGGGGATCCCTCTGCTAGTGACCAACCTGATGACATACACCGTCTGGGCCAACAACTCCGGCGGTAGCAGGAGCACCGAGGTCTCCATCTGGATAATCGGGAACGGGATAATCCTCAGCTTCCCAACGAATGACTTGCTACTCACAGAGGGGTTGCCAATGCAGCCGATAGCAGGGCAGACGTCCGGCTCGACGCCCGAGAGCTGGGAGGTGTTCCCAGATCTCCCCCTCGGATTGTTCTTCGGAGCTTCCAACGGATCGATATGGGGGACTCCGACCCAAGTTCAGAACCAGACCAACTACACCATCTGGGCGAATGCCACGGGAGCTCAGACTAGCTCCGTGACCATCACTATCACGGTCCTCGTCGACACAGACAGCGATGGGGTTGCGGACCTCTACGACCCGGATGACGACAATGACGGTTGGAACGACACCTCTGAGCTCGATTGCGGGACAGACCCCCTGGACCCCACCAGCACACCCGCTGACTTGGACATCGATGGTCTGTGCGACGCGCTGGACGACACGGATGACCGTGCGATAGCCATGGCCTATGCGGCAACCAATCTTGACCTTGTTGTGAACGTCTCGGTTGTTTCCCTGGTCCCAATCACATCTGGAGGGGACATCACCTCCTGGGAGGTCGCCCCCGCCCTGCCTGCCGGCCTCAGCATGAACAATACCACTGGAGAGATCTCCGGGACTCCCATCGTTACTCACAACTCGACGGTGCATGTTTTCTGGGCCAACAACTCGGCCTATGCGGTATCATTCAACCTGAGCATATCCGCCTCACTCTTGGACACCGACGGGGACGGCGAGCCGGACATAACCGACGAGGATGATGATGGAGATGGCTGGTCTGACGTGAACGAGACTTCTTGCTCTACGGGTCCGTTGGATGAGGATGACTTCCCCCCCGACGCCGATGGTGATGGGGTTTGCGACGCCCTGGACCTCATCGACGACTCGCCGATATTCCTCGCTTATGCGGAATCGTCGGCGAATCTTACTACTAACATCACATCATTGGCGATGCCCCCAATTGTCCTAGGTGGGGAAGTACGTGTCTGGGAAATTTCACCCTCAATGCCATCCGGTCTATTCTTCAACAATAGCACGGGAGGGCTTTCAGGGGTGGCCAACGTCTCTTTCACCCCCACGAACTTCACTATCTGGGCCAACAACAGCCAACACTCCTCGAGTTTCGTCATCAACATCTCCTCATGGCGTCTCGATACCGATGGCGATGGGATTCCCGATGAAAACGACCCTGATGATGATGATGATGGTTGGACTGACGAAGAAGAGCAGGCGTGCTATACGGGCCAACTAGACAATACCAGCATCCCCTCTGACTCCGATGGGGATGGGGAGTGCGATCTTGTGGATCTTTTCAATGACAGCCCCATTAGCCTGGCTTTCCCACAGAGCACTATTGAGCTGGTCGTCAACTTGACCCAAGTGCAAATCTATCCGATAGTGTTCGGTGGCGATGTCAGGTCATGGGAGATTCATCCGGTGCTTGCTGCAGGGCTTGCTTTCAACAACAGCACCGGACAAATCGACGGCCTGTCCACGGAACCGTTCAACTCAACTGTGTATGTCATTTGGGCCAACAATAGCCAATATAGCTCCAATTTCTCAATTAACATCTCGTCAGCACTACTGGACACAGATGGGGATGGGATTCCCGATGAGTCTGACTCTGATGACGACAATGACGGTTGGAGTGATTCCGAAGAGACCTCGTGCCTAACAGGGGTTCTGGATCCGCTCTCCTACCCGGGGGATGCTGATGGAGATGGCCTGTGCGACGGTCTCGACGGAATCGATGACTCTGATCTCTTCCTAGTCTACAGCATGTCTTCGCAGCTGCTATTCGTCAACGAGCCGATAGACCCGATAGTAGCCGTTACCTATGGTGGAGACGTGCGGACATGGGAGATATGGCCCTCCCTCCCTGCCGGCCTAACCCTGAACGGAGAAATGGCCCGATCAGGACAGTCTAACGGGACCATCAGCGGGGCCCCGATGGATGAGTTCGGAATACAGATCTTCACCGTATGGGCTAACAACTCGCAGTATCATAGCTCGGTGGAGATTACTCTCCAGTCAGTAACACCCGACCCAGATGATGATGACTTCGACCTAATCTACCTGGAAGAGTCCCTCAACCTCACTACCAACGTGGACGAGGTCTACATGGAACCGCAGATCTTCGGGGGCAACGTTTCCTCATGGTCAATCTCCCCTGCACTTCCAGAAGGACTGTTTTTCAACACTACCAACGGTCTGATCACTGGATTCGCCACGGAGGAGGTGAACGGATCCACCTACACAGTCACTGGGAGCAACTCCCTCTTCATGGACAACTTCGACTTCACGATCTACGCCAGCCATCTGGACACTGATGAGGATGGCATTCCCGACATATTCGACACCGATGACGACGGGGATGGGTGGGGGGACTTGCTGGAGATCGAGTGCGGCACTGACCCGCTTTACATCGTCAGCAGCCCGGATGACCATGACGAGGACTGGATCTGCGATACAATCGACGAGTTCGACGACTCGCCGATCGTATTCTTCTACCCCAACGATAAGCTAGTCCTCACGGTAGGGGAGGAGATGGATCCGCTAGAGCCGCTCATCGCACCTAACAGCGGAGGGATCATGTTGTTCTCGGTTCTGCCTGACCTGCCTGCGGGACTAGTGCTCGACAACACGACCGGAGTCATCTCCGGAACGCCCGAGGAGGCATGGAGGCACGTCATACTCGAGTACTCGCACACCTTCAGAGCAGAGAACTCCCAGTGGGACTTCGCCTACAGGGTCGACTTCGACATCTTCTGGCCGGAGGACAACACCACGGACGGGGACGGGGACGGTTGGCCCGACTTGATCGAGCTCGAGTGCAACACCGATCCGACGAACGCTTCCTCCTTCCCAGAGGACATCGACTTGGACGGCATTTGCAGCCACATCGACGAGGATGACGATGGTGACAACATAGGCGACGCGATTGACAAGTTCCCGAAGAACCCCATTGCATGGGATGACACGGACAACGACACGATGCCGGATGAGGTGACTTGCAGGTACCTGACGGACTCGGCGAACTGCACATTCGACCTCATAGAGGACCTAGATGACGACAATGACGGTTGGCTAGACCTGAACGAGACCAGTTGCGGTACTGACTCCAAGGACAACCTTTCGGTCCCCGAAGACGATGACGGCGACGGGGTATGCAACCTACTGGAAGTATACATCCCAGATGCGGTGAAGATCCTGTGGATATGCTGCTTCCCGCTACTACTCCTGTTACTCCTGCTACTATGGGTGATCAACCCCTTCGTAGTCAGGGAGGAGGAGATACTCGGCCCGGAACCAGAGTACACTCGAACCGATGGCGACTGGCGAGGGGGGGACGGGGAATACGACAATCCATTTGTCCTCAAATCCGTTAGGGGCATCGGAAAGGGGTCATTCGCACGTAGTCACGAGGTCATCAATGTCTCAAATATCACGCCTAGGCTGAAGTGCGAGTTCACCGACATGTCATCTGAAGAAAACGGGAGTCGTTTCAGCATGCAGTCGGTCGAGTCAAATTCGAGAGGAGACATCGAATTCCGGTTGGAGTTCAAGGACGATGGAGACACAGACGTCACCACGGAGTACACGGGCCTCATCCGACTAGGCAAGGCCACTGTTTACTTCCAGTGGTCCGTAGAGGTCGAGGTGTATCATGACACCCCCGAAGAGGAACGGGCAAAGAAGAGGGCAAGCAGAATCGAGAGGGCTGCAAAGGAGAAGGCAGCCCGTTTGGAGAGGGAGGCCGTTGAGAAAGCAGTTGAGGCCGAAATAGATGCCAAGAAAAAGGCTGTTCAGATGCAAGACGAGCTCAAGAGCAAGATAGAACGGGTCGAGAGAGAGGCCGAGGAGAGGGCCGCTGCGGCCGAGATGAAGGCAGCGAAGGCCGAGATGAAGGCAGCGACTGCGGAGAGGGAGGCCGCAGCTGCGGAGAGAGATGCTGCAATGCGGCAAGCGGAGGCTGAACGAGAGTCTCAGCGAGAGGAAGAGGAGAGGTACGAGAAGGAGAAGGAAGAGGAGAGGCACGAGAAGGAGAAGGAAGAGGAGAGACTCGCAGAGGAGGAGAGAAAGGCCGAGGAAGAGGCTGCTGAGCTCCGATCGATACTGAGGAGGAAGGCAGAAGAGCGCAAGGCTGAGGAAGAGGCGAAGAAGGCCGAGGAAGAGGCCTCTGAGAAGGCGGCCGAGGAGAGGGCTGAAAGGATCGAGAGGGAAGCCGAGGAGAGGGCTGCGCAACTAAAGAGGGAAGCCGAGGAGAGGGCTGAAAGGATCGAGAGGGATGCTGCCAAGAAGGCTGCTGAAGTCGAGCGTGAGGCGCAAATCAAGGTCCTGGAGGCCAAGGAGAAGCTAAGGAAGAGGGCGTTAGAGAGGAGGCACCAGATGGAACTGGAGGAGAAGGATAACCAACTCGCTCGCGAAAAGGCGGCAGAGAGATTCTCCACAATGGAGAATGAGTTGGAGGAGAGAAAGGCCAAATTGGAGGAACTCGATGCAGAGGCGCAGAAGAAGGAGAGCGCCCTCCTCAGAATTGCCGAGAAGTCGAAAGGCATCGACTTCGGAATCCTAGGCTTCGCAACCGCCGATAACAAGGACCAACTCCAGGAAATCAAGGGAATAGGGGAATTCATAGAGGAGAAGCTCAATGCGCTTGGAATATTCACATTCGCACAAATATCCCGGATGAACTCAGAATTGGAGGACAAGGTCAACGAGGCGATAGAGTTCTTCCCGGGACGGGTCAAGAGGGACGAGTGGGGCAAGCAGGCTAGGAAGTTCGTTGACCTAGCCGCCGATGAGAGGGGCAGCAAAGCGCCGCCCCCTGCAGATGAGGAAGCGGCTGGCCGTGACAAGGATCTTCTGGACCAAGCAAAAGAGGAAATGAGGAAGAAGGAAATTGCGGATGAGAAAGAGAGAGAGATGCAAATTAGGAGGGAGAAAGCGGCAGATCTCCTGAGCAGAAGTAAGGCCGATGAGACCGCAAGGAAGGTCGACCAAGAAGGAGGAGCAATCGACTTCTCGGAGATTGGCTTTGGTTCCGAGGACGACAAGGACGACTTACAGAGAATCGATGGAATAGGAAGATCCGTTGAGAAGAAGTTGAATGCGATAGGCATCTTCAAGATCTCTCAGATTGCAAACATGACGCAGGAGATATCTGACGAGGTGAATGCGGCCATAGGGCTCGGACCAGGTCGGATTGACAGGGACGAGTGGCCCCTCCAGGCAAAGCGTTTGATACGATAAGCATTTGATAGAGGGTCTGTTGGGGGTAATTGAATGGCTGGCCCGGTTACCGATGGATTTTCCTCTCTGATGGAGTATCTGGATGAGGTAGAAGAGATGGGGGTAATAGCCCAAGTGGGAGTATCACTTGGGCTAACACTCTTCATTCTCCTGGCCACCAGATTCGTCCTGCTGAAAGCAGCATGGAGGGTAGTGAAGAGAACGGATGCAGCATGGGACAACGAGATTCTCGACCCAATTGCGAACAGGGTTTACGTATTCATTTTGTTGGCCGGCGTGGAGCTCACGATGATGTGGACACTTGGGAGGAACGATGCATTCTATACCGCTGTTGCACCTTACTTCTCAGGGATATACATCATCCTGTCTGCATCAATCATCAGTGTGGCAATCAAGTTCATCGTTCCTGCTGCCATGGACAGATACAACACCAACAAGAGCGTCACTGTGACCGGCGGCAACCCCCTGGTAGTCTTCTTGTCCAGGGGAATGGTGGGGTTCATGGGAATTTACCTAGCGCTACAAGAAGTCGGGATAGAACTCCTGGGCATCATGGCCTCTCTAGCGGTTTTCTCCCTGATTATTGGACTGGCAGTCCAGCAGACACTAGGCAACATGCTCAACTCATTCATTCTAGCAATTGACCAACCCTTCGAAGTCGGTGACAGGATAGAAGTCGATGGGGTGACGGGAATGGTGATGTCAGTGGGGATCCTCTCAACCAAGATCCTGACACTTACCGAGCAATTGGTAGTCATCCCGAACAACCGGCTCGTCGATTCGACGATTACCAACTTTGCCAGAGGGGGTGGCGACGGAGTGGGTTCGAGAGTCACGCTCACCCTGGATATTGGGGTTGACTACGATGAGCGTTCGGCCCATGTAAAGCAGGTCATCATGGAGGTGGCCAAGAAGTGCCCGCATGTCGAGGATGACCCAGCCCCAAGGGTCCTCCTAAGGAAGCTATCCAACTACTCGAAGGACTACAGGCTTTACGTGTGGATCGTGGATTACGGGGAGGAGTTCCTCGCCACTGACTGGCTACTTAGGGAGATAGACAACGCATTCAGCAGAGAGGGGATCAGCATCCCTTACCCTGTCGCGGTGGAACTCCCGAGCAAACCCAGCCCATTCCCAGAGGGGGAGGTTGGAGAAAGGATGCGTCGCATGAAGTCAACACGGCAGCACGTGTCTAGGATCAAGATGTTGAGGGATGAGGCAGAAATGGAGGAGGAGAGGGAGTCGGCCAGAATCGAGCTGGAAGTCCTACAGGCCAGACTCGCAGAGGGAGACACCAAGAAAGCGGAGAAGGAACGATTAGAGCATGACGTACGAGCCCTGGAGTCTCTTCTAGCACAGTTCTCAGAGTGATTCTGCGAAACCTCTTCAAGCCTAGTGTCTCAAATCGGTGCATGAAGGCTGAAGATTCCGGGACCTCTGCAGAGAAAGCAGGATTGAAACTGAGCGATAGAGGCAAGCCGGGAATCACGAGGAAGAAAGTTGAGAAGCCCCCAGAAGAAGGGGAGAGCCCGGCAGTTTCGTGGGACTACCACCTCCCAAACGGGAAGCCCCTGGAAAACGAGAAGCGAATTGAACTCCTTAATTCTCTGGCAGTTCCACCGGCTTGGACTGAGGTATGGTTTTGCCCGAACGAGAATGGCCACATTCAGGCTACCGGAAAGGACTCGAATGGAAGGTTGCAATACAGATACCACCCCAAGTGGAACGAATACAAGGCAATTCTGAAGTACTCGAACGTAGATGATTTCGCAACAGAATTGAGCGAACTTAGGACTCGTCTTCTGGATGATCTAGTCCAAGAGGGGATGAAAAAGGACAAGGTCATAGCTCTGGTTATTTGGCTAATTGATCGATACCACATCAGAGTGGGTTCTGACCAGTATGCCTTGGAGAACGAGTCATATGGCCTAACTACACTCAAAGAAAGTCACCTAACCTTCAGGAGAGGGGATAAGGCAATAGTAGAAGGGAAGGGGGTCTTGAATCCGAAGGGAGTACTGCCTAAGATTAATGTAAAAATGGAATTTACAGGCAAATCGGGGAAAGATTGGAAGTTGTATATCCGTCATCCAGAGATAGCCAAGCTGATTGAAGAATCGGGCAAGGTTGGAGGAAAGGACAAGTCGCAGGACGTTTTCAGGTATTTGGATGAGAAGGGGAATGACTACGACATCAAAGCCGAGCACATTAACGAATACCTAGACAGGCACATGATGAACAGATACACTGCCAAGGACTTCAGAACTTGGGCAGCATCGTGGAAAACTGCAGCGAGGTTGGCGATGGTTTCTGAGTTTGGAGAGGAAGAGATTGCAAAACTACCAGAACTACACATTGATGCCATCGATAGATCGCAGAAGGATGGTTTTCCAGCTTACGTAAAATTTCCATTCAAGAACGAGGAATTGGTTTACCTGAAGGG
>CBFIAW010000038.1:0-9848 GCA_965660655.1 Candidatus Thalassarchaeaceae archaeon
CACTCCGGAGTGATGCTGCAGGGGAACAGTGCAACGGATGTGAAACACATTGAGGGTTTGGTTGACGAGTTTGCTGAGACCCATCCCGAACTGTACGAAAGATACAGCATTAGCGTTAGGGAGCTTGCATCGGAGCAGATGCCATACAACTCTGACCATGCGCCATTCGTGTTTGGAATTCACCAGGAAGAGGTGGATGAATTTGGATTGGCGATGATGTGCTATGGCTCCGGCTCGTCAGAATACCACACCTACTTGGACAACATGGATCGATTCAACGAAGAGAGCCTAGCTGTTTCTGGGATCATCTACGGTTCTCTGGTTCGTCACCTAGCATGGGGCTAAGCAGCACAGAAAGAAACCACTGCGTCGTAATCTGGCTCGACCCCTGGATTTTCAGCGACCCACCGATACTGGACTGTTCCCTGAGTATCGATTATTATGACTACTCGGTTTGCACTGACATAACCATCGAGACCACCGAGCCCGACAAATTGTGCATCGTATGACTCGACGACATCCCTATCCAGATCTGAAAGTAATTCAAATTCTAAGTTGTATCTTCTCGCGAACTCTGCGTTGGCCCAAGGGGAGTCTACGCTGATTCCAAATACAGTCGCATTGCAATCGTTCAGAATGGTAAGATTTTCTTGAAATGAGCACATCTCTTTGTCGCAAACACCCGTAAATGCTCCCGGATAGAATGCTAAAATCACAGTCTTTCCGCGATAGTCGGATAGTGTTACTGCTTCCTTTGAGGTGTTCTTCAATGTAAAATCGGGGGCCTTCTCGCCTACTTTAACCATGAAGACGGCAAGAGGCTGCATATTTTGAACATGCCTAGATTCACATTCTCTCCGGAACATCGATTCCCATTATCCCCAATCCCAGTTGGAGTTCTCGAGCAGTTAGCTCACACAATGCTAAACGGCTTTTTGCAATATCATCATCCTCCTCCTTCAGAACATTGCAATTCTCGTAAAATGAGGCGAATGCTGAGGCGATTGAATGCAAGTGAGTACAAAGTTTGTGAGGGCTGAATGTGTCAAATGAGTTATCAAAAATTGAGGGGAACTCTGCAAGCCTTCTGGAAAGGGTCAATTCTTGTGAATTGGATAAGACAAAAACAGCGTCACGGAGAGATTCCCTGTCACCACCCCATTTTCTGAAAATGCTGCATATCCTAGCATATGCATATTGAAGATATGGGGCCGTGTTTCCATCGAAAGATAGCATCCTTTCCCAATCAAAAACGTAGTCTTTCGTTCTCTCGGTGGAGAGGTCGGCGTACTTGACGGCCCCAATGCCCACAGTCCGAGCAACCTGGTCCCTTTCATCGCCAACCAATTCTGGATTCTTCTCATTGATTGCATCATCGGCCCTCCTGATTGCTTCTTCTAGGAGATCATGGAGTTTGATGACTTCCCCCTCCCTGCTCTTCAGAACCTTTCCATCTGTATCAAGAACCGAGCCGAAATTAACGTGCACAGCTTGATGATTCTCGTTCATGAACCCTGCTTGCTTTGCGACTTGGAAGACCATCTCGAAGTGCTGCTTCTGAGGAGTACCGACGACATACAGGAATCTATCGCAGCCCAGTCTCTCGACTCTATCGATAATACATGCCAGATCTGAAGTGCTGTAGTTGTAGCCCCCATCTGCCTTCCTGATTATCATTGGAAGTGGCTCCCCTTCGCGATTGACCCATCCGCCCGGGAAAACAACATCTGCACCCTCGCTCTCCTCCAATATCCCAACTTTCTTCAGTCGTTCAACGACCTCTGGAAGCAAGTCATGGTAACTTGACTCCCCTCTGATGTCTTCATCGGTTAGTAGAACTCCTAGCATTGAGTAAACCTCGTTGAAGTACCTCATTGATTCGTCAACCAGAACCCTCCAGAGCCGAAGTGTCTCTGGATCTCCTCCTTGGAGGAGAACAACCCTGCTTCTCGATCGATCAGCAAACTCATCATCGGAGACAAATTTGGCCCTGGCCTGTTTGTAGAATGAGTCCAGATCACCGACGCCCAACTCATTTGCCGCCAGATCCTCACCGAGATCTAGAAGATGCTCGATCAACATACCGAATGGAGTACCCCAGTCACCTACGTGATTCTCCCTAATCGCCCTATGTCCCTTGAATTCGAGCATTCTGACTATTGAATCACCTATTACAGTCGACCTCAGGTGACCGACGTGCATCTCCTTAGCGACGTTAGGGGCCGAATAGTCGATTGCGAATGTGAGGGGGTTTTCCAACTCGATGCCCAATCTGTGATCGGAGATGAGAGAGGAAAGTGAATTTGATAGCCATTCTGGTTTTGCACTAATGTTCACGAATCCACTAATTGATGAGACGGTTGCAAACGGATCTAGATCTTCCTTGACGAGCATGCAGATTTGCTCTGCAATATCCTGGGGAGGTTTTCTCAACCTACTTGCCAGAGAATGGCATGGAAGCGCTACGTCCCCGTGATCCTCAACCGTTGCTCTTCCGATTAACGGAAGCCATACCGAATCGTCTACTTCCAGTGATTTCATGGCTTTGGAGAAGGTTGGGGTCATCTCATCAATTAGATCTCTAATCCAAATCACCTCAAGAAATTGGGTACCTCAACAGTGCGGCGATTCCGCCGAAAGAAGTATGGAGGGTCGAACCCTCCTCGGTATCAAGTGAGATTAGTCGAACCTTTGCAGAAGTGTGTCCGGCCAATATCGTTAGTTCATCGATGATATCCATTGAATTCTCCTCGTCCTCAATGACTTTTTCAGATTTGCACTCAGGACAAATTGGGATCGCTGATGACTTTTCATGAGTGGTTACCCACTCATTCTTGCACCCCTTGCAAAACCAGGTGACTCTCCTCTTTGTTAGTGCCTCGGAGAGAAGGAGGGTGGAAACCGCACCTTGCCCCAATGCGGAACGAATCATCATCTCCCCATAAGTCGCCTTTGGGTTTGACTTCATCACCTCCTGCAAGAATTCATCGACGATTGTGCGTTCGACATCTAACTCTATCTGATCCATTGTTGAGCCGGCACGTTGAATCAACTCCCTCAGGCCACTCTCATTCGAATAGCCCACATCAAAGAAAGGTTCAGCGATCAGTTTCTTGATTTCGTGATGGAAATAGTCATTCTTCACAACGAAGTCCTTTGTCGCCCCTGGCCCACCGATAATTACCCCTTTCAGATCCTGGACCATCGGGAGCCAGTAGTTTGACGCTCTTTCTGCTGCTTTCTTGAAGAAGTTATGAGCCGCCTCCTCAATCAGCCTCTCGAACCTTTGTGCAGATTGCCCCCCTCTGCCATGCTTCGAAGGGACTAGTGATGTGATGTGCTCTTGACAATGTAGTCTTTTTCCTGAAGCCAACCCATAAGCTGCCTCTGATCTATCGATGACAAAAAGAGCATATGAAGTTCGATCGATGAGCATCTCTTCCAACTGACTAATCTCGAAGGTTGAGTCGCACCTGTATCTGAAGGACGGGAATGGCTCCGGAGGATCGTCGATCACAGTCGACATCAGCCTTGACTTGTTATTTCCAGTGATAACATGGCCGACGAAAAGTGCGATTCCGCCATCTCCTGGCGTCTTGTATCGATTAAGTGTAGAAATTGCTGATTCTATGGCATCAGTAACATGCTTCTTAGTGGATTTAGACTTGATGTTGGCGGCTTGGCCGGCCTCATTTACAAGATGATGGCGAACATCGTGCATCATCTTTTCAGGTGGGATTATGACAGTAACCAACTCGGTTCCCATGCCCTTCATTACGGATAGTTCCGCGAGTGACTTCTTGAGTCGAAGCCTACGCTGTTGCTGCGCTATCTCGTCAGACATGCTACTCCTCCGTGATTTGACATCACGGGCGGCATTTCAACCCTTCAGCACCAGTAGAGCATACGTATTGAAAGGCAAGGTGCCAACCTATGGTCGATGGCGACGGTTGTTGTTGCGCTCGGTGGGAGCTTGCTTAGGCCGGAAGTCGAAGGGAGACACAAATGGTTACAGAGTTTGGTCGAAGTAATTGTAGCAAGTGTGGAATCAGGGTCAAAGGTGGCATTGGTAGTTGGAGGTGGCTCTCCGGCGAGAGAGGGGATAGAATTGGCCAAGCCATTTATTCAAGATGTGTCTCACTTGGACAGGATCGGAATTGCCGCGACGAGACTCAATGCAACCATTGTCAGAGAATCACTCTCCGAAGGCGGTTTGGCAGTATCGAGGAAGATTCCAGAAAGCACAGAAGAAGCGGTGCTAGAATTGGAGAAATGTGACGTTGTCGTAATGGGGGGGACTGAGCCGGGGCACACTACAGATGCAGTTGCAATTAGGTTGGCTATACAGAGTGAGGCGGAAAAGTGTGTTATTGCGACGAACGTCGCCCGCGTCTATTCACATGATCCCAGCCAATATCCTGAAGCAGAATCTTTCGATCATCTGACACTAAGAGAATTGCAAGAGATAGTGGGGCCACCAGAACATGCAGAGGCAGGGACCTCCCAGGTAGTTGATCCAGTTGGAGTGGGGGAAGCAGTTGAGCATGGCCTCCCCCTGGATGTTCTCGATGGCAGGGACACTCAAGTGATCAAGATGTCACTCGAGGGGGATGATTTCGAGGGAACGAGGGTGAGGGGCTAATGACCAGTAGGAAAGACACCATTCTGAAGGCGGCGAAGAGGACTGCGAAGCAGGCTCATGCCGCAGCATCGAAGAGAGGCAGCAAGTCCAGAACTAGGGTTGGCATAGAGCCGCACAGGCATTGTACCGTTTGCTGGAAGCCGATTTCATTGGATAGCGAACCAGCGATATGCGGTGACGATGGTTGTGAAACAATGTTTGAAAGGCGTGAGAAATCAAGGAAGAGGTTCACCTTCTTGATGTACTTCGGGATTGCGATTTTCGTTGGCCTCCTTGCATTCCAGATCATCATGGGAGCGTCAGGTTAAATCGCGTTGAATCAGGAGGCATGTTAGAATGATGGTCAGAATCCTTTCCGTTCTACCGATGTTGGTCGGATTGCTATGTGCTTTGATACTCGTCGTGAGCCTAATCGGATATCAGACGGCGGCAACAGGAAATCAAGTACCTATCGTCCCTTGCTCGGATGATGATGCTGGATGCAATGTCGGAATGACGATTGAGGATATGGAAGTTCCAAGTGCGTTCGGGCTATTGGACATCACTCTTGATGTTAAGTGGAAGGAGCCAGACAGAGGCTGGCTGGGAGTAGTAGATTCCTCGGCAGCGGAAGAGTGCCCCCCGGATGGTTCTACTGGCCTAACCATGTGCACAGAAGAAGAGATTGGTGAGTTCCTAGTGGCAGGGGGGCCGCAGAATGACGGTTCGATGATTTTCAAGGTCAAACCTGGTTCCTACCGTTTCGTTACCGCTGGTTATGAGGGTGCTGGACTCGATTCACAGATGGTCGAGATGACCTCTAGCATACACTTGGACAATTACGTTGAGATTATCCTCGCTGGCACTTCTGGACTGCTGCTGCTTGGGGCAGGTGAGATGGCGTTTCCGATTAGGAACCTGCTGAAGCGAATCCAAGGTAAGAAGTGAGTTTTCCTCAGTATCGTTGAATAACCAATCCGTATTGGAGAGTGTATGCGCGTGACAAAATGCCCCAACTGCAGCTCTGAGGTTGACGTTTCGGGACTTTCTGAGTCTTATGGCGGACACAACTTCTACTGCGTAGTCTGCGGCCATTCGTGGCACGTCTGATCCTCGGGATAGATCTAGGCCTCATCCTGTCGAGGCCAATGATCGGGAAGAGTCAGCGGATCTTCTACCCTATCGGCATCGATAATTTCGATTAGAACTGACCTTAGATCCTCTAATCCTTCCCCGGTAATTGAGCTGATGCTGTGATCGTCAGAGGGGCCATTATTCTCGATGAGGTCTGACTTCGTAGAAACAACAAGAACCCTCCTGTCGGACAGGAGTCCCCTCACCTCTTCGAGGAGATGCTCCTGCTCGGAAACAGGGGTTGTCGAATCGTCGGTCCTATCAATCAAAAACAACAGAACATCGCCGAGATGCTCCAGAGCGGCAATAGCCTGCATCTCTATCTGGTTCCTTTCCGGCATAGGCCTATCGAGAAGACCGGGGGTATCTACCATCTGGTACACTCTGCGCCTATGCGTGAAATGCCCGAGATGGATTTGCTTGGTCGTAAATGGGTACGATGCGACCTGTGGCTCGCCACTCGAAAGTGCACTAATTAATGCTGATTTTCCGACATTGGGTGATCCGGCTACGACAATGCATGGTTCGAATGGGTCGGTAGAGGGAAGTTTCCGTAGAACCTCTCGAGCCTCGCCCAACCACAAAATCTGAGGTGAAATCTGATCGATAATTGAGGATAAGCGCCCATATGCGTGCCTCCTTGCCTTGTGAAATCCGTCAATATCTCTGAGTCTTAGTATCTTTGACTGCGCTTCTCCGGAAATCCTCTGGGACCTCTCGGCGGCCCATTGCAATGATGCTAGATTCTTTTTGTAATCGTCACACCCCACTGCTGCATCCACAAGAGCCTGGTCGAACTCAGGTAACGAGTTTAGGCTGGGCCATCTACCCACGTACGAGTTTAGGGTCTTTGTCGCGACATCACAAGCAGACTGGACCATCCGAGTCATCTGCTTCCTGACTCGATGGTACTTGTCAGGATCCTCGACCAAATCCGACTGACTGCTCGCCCTCCCAAATGCCTTGTCGAGAATCTCCTGAGGATAAAGTACGGTCGGAATCGACCTCCATTCTACCGAACCCAAGCAACTACCTCCGTCGACTCCGCCACGGTATCGCACTTCAATCATTAGTAATGTATGGGGGAAATTGACGGCCATGGGCGACCCGCTGGTTTTTCTATGACTGCCGGAACGAAGGCATGTGTCCGACGCAACTAGAGGGGGGAAAGAAATTGATTTGCCCCCATGGGCTACTAGTTTCTTGGAGGATTATGGTTCGCCGAGTCTAGATGAGCTTGGCGATGTATTCCATGGACCCCTACTAGACAGGAAATACGGCCTGAGGAAGGACGATTTAGTCGAGATGCTCCTAGACAGGAGGATGCTACCTGATGACAGAGACCCAGTGATACGTGGAATGATGGTAGGGGGAAGGAGTTCTTCGATAGACGTATTGGATGAGAATGGTGAATTCAGATCAATATCTCGTGATGCTATTGTGGAAGTGAGGCTTGTCACGCATCTGAGAAAAACATACATCGAGGACGAAGAGTTACTAAAATTCGAGAAGGATGACATGAAGAGAAGATCAGAGGTCCACGAGATGGCTGAGAAGACCAGTGAAGGTCATGGAAACAATCTATCATGGGGGTGAATAATTGGATAATCTTTCTGCCATGGACTGTGTTCCTTGCGAGGGAGGTGTCCCCCCGCTCAGCGAAGAAGAGTCGATAGCATTCCTCGTGCAGATCCATGACGACTGGGAGTTAGTCGAGAATCATCACATTACCCGGACCTGGACCTTTGCAGACTTTGCATCCGCTCTCGAATTTACCAACTCACTGGGGGCTATATGCGAGGAGCAAAATCATCATGCCGATTTCAACCTTGGATGGGGTAAATTGGTAGCCGTAATTTTCACCCATAAAATCGACGCGCTTTCCGAGTCAGACTTCGTTTTGGCGTCCAAGTTCGATGCAATCGAACGGTGAGGGAAATGTCCGTATTCCAAGATGTCCTCACCTCAAGGCGCACCATCTACAAGTTCAGCGAAAAGAAGGTTAGAGAGGAGGCACTGGAGTTAGCCTTTGATGCGGCAAGGAATGCTCCGTGTCACAAGAATACCCACCCTTGGAAATTCTACGTAATGGGGGATGCGGTCCGAAAAGAAATCATCCCCGAGGTCAAAAGACTGGCGAAGAAAAAGGTCCCCGATGGAGAGGATTCGGGGGCAGGCATTTCCAAGGCAGTCGACAAGATCCTATCACCTCCAGTTCTAATTTGTGTTACTAGCGCTTTGAGTCCTCAAGACCCCTTTAGGGAAGGGGAGGACTATGCGGCAACAGTATGTGCGACACACAATTTGGTCCTCTCGCTGTGGGGGAATGGAATCGGATCGCAGTGGAGCACTGGTGCGATTACTCGTTCGAAGGCATTGTATGGGGCAATCGGAGTATCTCCAAATGAAGAGCGAATAATTGGCTTCATCAAGATTGGCTATCCCTCGGGAGGGGTGCCTACTAAGAACAAGAAGGGGCTAGAAGAAATTAGAGAGTACATCCCATAAATTACTTTGAATAGAGCGGAGATTGCAAGGGGAATTTGAATGAGGAAAATTGTCTATCCAAGGGCTGGTGGTGTCGAAACAATCGAGATCGTGGAAGAGGAGGACCCCGTTCCAGAGAGTGGCCAAGTATGCGTCAGAATCCATAGGGCGGGGGTTAACTTCGCAGAATTGATGATGAGGCAGGGCCTATACGGCTCTAATCCAGACTTCCCATTCACGCCCGGATATGAGGCATCGGGCGTAGTAATTGGTGTCGGGGACAGCGTGGGCACCCTGGAAGAAGGGGATCGGGTGCTGGCAATGACTGGCTTCGGAGGATATTCTGAAAAGGTCTGCCTGGATGCTAGAAGAGTAATACCCATTCCTGACTCGATCTCTTTCGATCAAGCTGCTGCGATTCCAGTCACCTATGGTACGGCATTCCACATGTTAGTGCACCTAGGAAGGATTAGTGAGGGAGATTCGGTCCTTATCCATCACGCTGCTGGCGGAGTAGGTACTGCAGTAGCACAGATCTGCGAATCTTTTGGGGCTTCATTGGTAGTTGGAACCGCCTCCACCCCCAAGAGGGGTTTTGTTGAATCAATGGGCATGAGGTTCGTAGATAGGGAGGAGGAAGACTTCGAAGAAGTCTGCAAGGAGTTGACCGATGGGAGAGGGGTTCATCATGCCATCGACCCTGTTGGTGGAAGTCACCTGCTAAGGTCATACAAGTCCCTTAGGAAGGGGGGTAAATTGTACTACTTCGGGGCATCTGCAGCGGTAAAGGGAGAAAAGAGGTCGAGGCTATCCGAACTGAGGATGTGGTGGGGAATGCCTAGATTCGACCCTATCCGGCTTATGACCTCAAACAAGGCTGTTTTCGGCATCCATATGGGTCTCTTGGAGGATGAGTCGGTATTCAAGGGGCATCTTGCTTCGTTGTCCGAGATGCTAGAGAAAGGAGAGATTGATCCTGTAATCGACTCAGTGTGGCGATTCGAGAAAGTGGCGGATGCGCAGATGCACATGCATAATCGGAAAAATCGAGGAAAGGTCCTATTGGACTTCTCCCCGGAGTGACTACAGTCGCACTGGCCTTGTAGCACCGCATGCCTGGCATTTCAACAGGGTCGTCCTATCTTCGCGCATGAACCTAGTGTCGGGGGCCTTGCACTCTCCGCAAAGGATGTACGTCTTGACATAGGAGACAATCTTCTCCTTGATTCTCTTGGGGGGCACCTTGCCCTTGAGCATGATTCTGACTTGCTCTCTGCTCCCTGACGTTCCAAGTTCATTCAACAGATACTGGAAAACGTGGTTTGCATCCCTATCCATCGCATCTACAATCTCTGAGAAGTTTCGGAGAATAGTCTGACTCCCCTCAATCATTATGTCTGGCTGTGGCATTGTCCACCTAGAACGCTCACTGATGTCCTTAGGAATCCTATCCCTAGCACGATCCAAGAGGTCCTCGTATCCGCGGTTCGACATGACCATGCGAGAATAGGGGGGCTTTTCACCCCACCGGGAGTCTTGGGAACGGTCAAGGACCGGTTCTAGCTCGGGAACATATGGATGAGGCCCCCATTGTCAAGGTCGCCAA
>CBFIAW010000039.1:0-9796 GCA_965660655.1 Candidatus Thalassarchaeaceae archaeon
GTTCGTTTATCAATCGGTAAACATCCATAGGATGACGTATCCCAAATAGGCAATCGGCTGGATCTGTTGCCTCCAATGCCCTATTTCTCTGAACGGTAATACATCCCAGCAAGAAGGAAATAAGCCTTCTTTTTCCGTTCGATTGCTCCCTAATTTCGGAGGGGGCTACTGCATTGATCCCAAGTGACTCAACCTGCAGACCGACGCCAGAGCCGGTGACAACGTGGATGTTCCCATATCCAAGTAGGCGTCCCAGGATAGTTGGGTCTGCCTTGAGATTCTCCACTTTCTGGTATGAGATGCCATGCGCACTGGTTTCGAAGTACAGGAAGCTCTGGCGAATGTGAATTCTTTTGTCGGTTATTGCGTACTGGAAGGAGCGTTGGTATAGGAGGGTGAAGGTCACCATTACAAGGAACGAAAATACCCCTAACGGTGCGAACCAAGAGAAATTCCACGTTGGAAGTGGATTTGTGATATCAGAGCCGGCAAAACCCCCAATCCACTCGATAATATCCATCAATTTCCAAAATAGAGGGATTGAGCAGGTCACTAGAAGCCATGATGTTGTCCAACCTCCCGAGGTTGAGAAGTTTGCATAGTGATTGATCTTGGTCAGTAGTAGCATGCAGATTACGAAGCCCATAACTCCGGTTGTGTCGATTAGCCACATGACTACAGAAAGTAAGAAGTTGGCCTGACCTTCTCCATCCGGAGAGTCTAGCAGTTCACCGAGGAAGAAGACTACGTGTACTAGGAGGACAGTGAGTGCTAGGATGTATTTGTCTGCCATTGAGGTGGTTGCAGGTACCCCTCTCCAAATTGGGATCTCGGATTCGGTAATCTCTGGAAAATCATTACGAGCAGCAGCTGAGTCGATTTCAGATCTGAATCGTTCAATGAATTGTGACATCTAGTTTCCTCGATGAATGGTTAGTTCTAAGAGATTGTGAATCAATGCAGGAACCCCCATGAATGCTCTGCATTTCCATGTATCCACTGATAGTCCTCAAGAGACCTATGTCCCTCTTTGTCCTTAATGGAAAGGGAGAATACCTCGAATGGATACTCGTTGTAAGTGAGATGGCTCACTAGCCCTCCTCGAGTTGGTTGATCGAACGTCCATCTTGCTCGGCTCACTGCTCTAATCCCCATCAGAATCTCGGTATCGTCGTTCCAGACTCTGATATTGAAGTTAGGGAGCAAGTTCCCTTGAGAATCCAAGAGTCCTTGATCGGACTTCTGCAAATCGACCTCGCAGTTATCAAACTCCTCAGTTCTTCCCCTTACCCTATCATGGAATACGCCGGCAGTTTTCAGTGGAACTCTGAACGTGTCCCTCTTGCGCCATGGCTTGTCATCCTTGACAGTAGAGAGTGGAGTAATGTGAGGCATGAACCAATCGAGGTACGAACCATCGTCGAAGTGCACCATCCCCCAGAACCAAGGGACGGATGGGGCCTGTACGGTGACCTTCTGGAAGTATGCCGTACCTTCGAACTCCTCGCCATCGACCACCAGTCGAGACTTCATCCCCTGGAGCCTGAGTATATCGTAACCCATTCCAAGTGCGATCTCGTTGTTCCTGTATGTGAGCTCGCTCGGAGGGCCCCACCAAGGTGTGAGATGGGCATCGAATTTGGAAGGTGCACCTCTTGAGCGGGCATCCTTGTCGCTCGACAGGCTGAGCCACATTGACTCGTTCCCGGGATTCATGCCCATCGAGAGATCCTCCCTGTCTATTGGGACGATAGCCCCTGCCCCGAGCCCATCGCCATCCCCTGGCCAGAGTGGGTGCTCGTCGCTAACGACGGCCATGCGACACTCGCGCATGGTCAGTGGCTCGTGCATCTCCTCGCCATCGTACCACCACGCGCAGACCATTCCGGGGATTACGAAGCCGCCATGGTCATCCTTGTGCATCCTCGAGCCGGGCTTCCACCAGTGCCCGCTCACCCTGACTGCCTTCGTCTCCTTGGTCGACCACAGTGTCATCAATTGTCGACTCCTTTTCGGATTGTTCGGATCCGGGATGAGAATAAGGACCCAGTACCACCACCATGAGAGCCCGTGAATCGGGGGCATCACGTCCAAGCGCCAGAGGGACGAGAAGTCCCCCTCGAACTTTGTTGGATTGTCCAGCATGGCCATCACATTATCTCCCTGCGGCTGAAGACTGACTTGGCGATGAATATCCACACGACGGAGACCAGCAGAAGGACCACCAAGCTGTTCAGAAGGGCGATTCCCGCTGATGCGGTGCCTAGCGTATGCACAGGGGGCTGCCAGAACACGGACAGGCCCGAGTCAATCTCGAATGCCCTGTCCATTTCGGCCCACTGGATGGTGTCTGGCCATGCTAGGAGGACAACTGCATCGATCATCTGGAGGGCCCAGTGGGATATCGAGACGCTCGCCACGGTCCAATTGGGATTCAGTATGGAGAAGCTCCCCATCATGAATTCCCATATTCCGAAGACGATGCACAGGTAGACGCCATACTTGGGGGAGATCAGGCCCATGGCATTGAACATCGACCCATAGGCAGCTAGGACCAGGGTGGTGGCGGCCCCTATCCCTATCCAAACGGGAATGTCCGAGAAGCGGATTATTTGGTCCCCGGGACCCAGGATCGATGAAATCAGCCCCACGACAAGGGAGAGTCCGATCACGTAGCTGCCAGAGACAGCCAGATAGCCCATCAATCGGTAGATGATGAACTCGGCTCGATGTATCGGCTTGGAGAGGAGGAGGTGAAGGGTCCCGTTCTCGGTCTCGTCCCTCACCAAGCCAAGGGACAGGAACAGTGGGATGAAAAGTCCGAGTAGGATGACGAATGCCATCTTCCCGACTGCGATGACAAACGTTCGATGGCCGAGCTCGCCTATGTATTCCTGCTCGTCTGGATCCTCGTCGACCAGGTCGTCCGCTTCGATTCTTGTTACAACGCCGTTTGATGCGATCCATTGGACGTCACATATGACGCCATTCCCATTGTCATCGTCCCCGTTGCCTTCGTTGGCAGCAAGGCAGTCGCCGTCGTCATCGAACCCATGGCTGCCGGAGATTCTGGCCTCCGATGGGCAGTCGACCCGGCTGTCCTCCCAACCCAGACCTCTGAGGATGAGACCATCGAAGCAGTCTATTCCGTCCTCGTTGATGTACATCTCTGGAGGATCGGGCTCGACGTACACCTCCTCGGTCCAGAATCCCCATGAGAGGTAGTAATCCTCTGGCACGGTGGCAATCCCCTCGCCCCTCCACTTTCCTGCCACGTAGTACGTGGTCATGCCATCCCCATCATCGTCTCCGAGGTCGCAGGCATCGGCCCAGATGGCTTCAATGATCTCTTCCAACTCCCAATCGGAGCAATCGGTCAGTTCTGGAATGCCTTCCTGGTTCAGCTTCCAGTCTACGTGGGAATCCCACCATTCCCCGGCGTATTGGTCGTCGATCCATGATGCCTCGAAGAACGCACTGCCCTCCCAAGACTTGTTGCCGAATTGTGTCCTGTCTGCATCGTTCCAGTCAATATCGCTCTCGGGGATGAATACGCTTGCCCCGGGATACAGGTCAGAGTTCCAGTCGGGTGTGCCGTACTTCCTCTCTTGGCCCATTGGATACCCATCGCCGTCATTGTCCTCGCTGTCCCCGTCGTTATCGATGGGTTCGAAGGACTCCCTGACCGAATCGATGTAGAAGATCAGAAGTAGGGCCATCAGGAGTACCCCGACACCCAATACAACCCATGTCGACATACGGTGTCTGAGTTGCCTGATGGTGAGTTCGATTACGGCTCCTGCCTTCCGGTCCATCCTGGTCCAAACCGTCTCGGACAGAGGCTTGCCCCTTTGGTCCATCAGCTGCCCTCCTTGATTAGGTACCCCAAGAGGGAGTCGAGGTTGTCATCCGGGTTCTCGATGCTCGTGATCTTCTGGTTGGATCTTACGACGATCGAGGGCAGGACCGCGTGTGCTGCGGATAGGTCATTTGTTTGGATTTCCAGTTGGCCTTCTCTGGGGAACCTGACCCCGAAAACCGGTTCCTCGGTTACGAACAGGTTAGCCATGCTTCTGGGATCCTCGCAGTTGATTAGTATCCTATGGGGGTGCTTGTCCAGGAGATCCCTGATCGCATGCAAGTTTCCGATGGCGAGCAAACGGCCGTTGTGGAGAATCACGATCTGCTCGGTGATCCGCTCTATTTCCTCGAGAATATGGCTTGAGATTAGGATTGTCTTGCCCTGCTCGCCTAACTCTCGAATGACGCTCATTATGCTGGTCCTGGCTAGTGGATCGCACCCATGCAGAGGTTCGTCGAGGATGAGCAGGTCTGGATCGTGGACCAATGCGTGGGCGATCTTCACCCTCTGCCTCATACCCTTGCTGAACTTGCCTAGTTCCTTGTGCATGACATCTGTCAGGCCCACGAATTCGAGGACGTGTGCAGACCTTTCTGTTGCTTCCTCCCTGGTCATTCCATGTAGTCTAGCTAGGGTGGTGACGAAGTCCAGTGCCGTCATCCACTCGTAGAGTTTCTCAGATTCGCTGACATAGCCGACTCGTCTGTAGGGGGATGTGTTTTTCCAAGGGTCAACTCCGAAAAGTCTGACAGAACCCTGGCTGGGCCTGATCCTCCCCATCATTAGCTTGAACAAAGTGGACTTGCCAGCTCCATTGGGACCCAAAACGCCAGTCACACCGCCGTCAATCGCCAACGAAAGGTCGTTGATCCCAATCACCTGCCCGTACCACTTCGAGACCTGGTCGATGAGGATCGCTGGTGGGTCTTGTTGCTCCATTGTCATTCCCTAGTGACCTCCAGTGAGGTGACTCGCGAGACGAGGAGCCATATCGAAACGGAGTTCATCGCAATAAGGGACACCACCGAGATTGATACGGGGTGTTCGTAGTTGGAGGGAATACCCAGTAGGAACTGCCCCGTATGGGCAAGGCAATCGTAAGGGCTAGTTGCGTACATGAAGGTGGTTCCGAACTGGAGCTCCACCAGTAGCGAGACCAGCTTGGTGCCATAGATTATGCTCAGGAAACCTATCGCAGCGAAGAATCGGCTTTGGCTGATGCTGGAGAGCGCCAGTCCTATCGAAGTGTAAGTGATTACCAGAATCGAGCCGGCAAGCATGCCACCGAGGAAAATTGGTAGGGTGTCGGCAAGATATGACCATCCCTCTGCCTTGAACACGATTGCACTTGTGTAGTATGCGAAGTACGAGAAAACTATGACGAATCCGAGGATTATTGCCACGCTTAGGTACTTCATGGACGTGTAGTCTAGCCTCGAAATGGGCCTTGAGAAGTATATCGCACTCGTCCCATACTGCCTGTCGTCGGAGATCATCCCCCCAACGACGACCGCTGTTAGAAGTGGCCACATGCATAGGTTCCTGGGGAAGTATCCTAGGACTTGTCCCCACAGGTTGTATCGATTAATCCCCCACATCTTCTCGAAGAAGCCCCCCTCATCACCGATAAATGATGACAGGAACAGCATTGGTATGGGGGTCAGGGAAGCTAGGAAGATAATCAGGATAAGGAGTCGGACCATGGGGTGGTATTGCCTATGCCCCTTGCTGGTGAAAACGCCGTAAACGTGGTGCCTGAAGATGGCATAGTTCCTCATCCACCTCGGACCGAGTTCGCCGTCCCATGGACGGTAAGTCTGCTCGAAAATCTGTCCGAGGGACGCTTTTGACTTCGCTACGACGGCAGACGCTTCCTCGTCCCCATCCCCGGAGCCGAATGCAGCTTCCATTCGAGTCACCCCTCCCTCGAGGTCGACTTGCTCTTCGGGCAATCAGTCACCCCCAGTGTGTCCGGCCGTCATCAGGTCCTCTGTTCCCTTTATCTGAGCCCCTAGCTTATCCATCACCAATAGGAAGACATCTTCCAGGTCAGGTTCGTATTCCTTCATCTGGCGAACTTGTACTCCGGCCGAAACAGCGGCTTCGAGCGCCTTGTCAATTGTGGAGTCGTTTTCCACCTTGATTCGGATTACTCTACCGAGCCTCCTAGTTTCTAGACCTAAGGAGGAGAGTTCCTTTTCCATCTTGCTAGCCCCTCCCCATATGACCATCTCGATCTCCTTGTCGACTTGCTCAACGAGATCATCGATACTGCTCTGAATCACTATCTTCCCTTTGTGAATCATCACTATGCTGTCGCATAAATCCTGCACGTCATCCATTACGTGGCTGCTCATCAGAACGGATCTCTTTCCCTCTCGGACCGTTCTATTGAGGGTCTGGAGCATGAATTCTCTTGCTCTCTGATCCAGCCCATTTGTTGGCTCGTCGCATATCAGGATATCAGGGTCGTGGACTAGTGCGCATGCTAGCTTAGTGGCTTGGAGCATCCCCGTGCTGAATGTCTCTATCTTCCTGTATCTCTGGTCCTTGAGGCCGACGTACTCCAAGACCTCGTGAGCCCTTTGGGTCGCATTCTTCGGGTTCATCCCAAGGAGTTCTCCCGCGTATCTGACTTGATCGACTGCGAACAGGTTTGGGTCGAGAGCGTTGTACTCCGGCATGTACCCTATCTTGGATCTGATCTGTTCGCCCTGGGTCCGAATATCGTATCCGAGTACCGAGCCCTCTCCCGATGTGGTGGTGATTAGTCCCAGTAGGCACTTGAAGAGGGTGGACTTTCCTGCTCCGTTTGGGCCCAGAATACCTACTGCGCCCCTGGGTATCTCCAGATTGATATCATCCAGAGCCAAATGGGGCCCGTACATCTTCCGCAGGCCCTTTGCGATGATGACCGGGGACTCGGGGGTGGAGTCGTAGTCGAGCATAGCGCGTCACCGACTCCCTACGGGAGTCGTGCTGGGGTCATGCACCAATCACTTGAATGAATCCCCGGAGCGTGCCGTTCACTGGTCCTGCTTCATGGCGCCTTCCCTGATCTTGACAGCGACTCCCTTCCTCAGGAATGACATCTCCAGATGCGTTGTAATAGGAGTCCCATGAGCGACCAATACACCATTCGAGTCCACCACTATGCATGGCTGACCAGGAGTCAAGTGGGAGTCAGCTCCTGATATGTACCCATGCATTACGTTCCTCCCCTTGCCCACGAAGGGGACTGCGTCATCGATTATGCACACCCGGGGGATTCCAGGGAAGTCTGAGTCTTCTTCACCAGAACCGAACTCGGGAACTGGGGAGGGATTCAGTTCGTTCGCAATTGAAGCACCGTGAGTGGTCAATGAGATCCCGCCGTCCGTAAGCCTTGGGGAGAGAATGTGCTTCCCACCTGAGTTGACATTCACCAATCGGTCTGTTCGAGATCTCCTACTTGTCATCTCATTGGTCATCTTGCAACCCTCAGAGGGGTTGATCGCACACAATAGAGCCAACTTGTCGACAACGGAGCATCGATCTAGCCACTCCCTCACGCCTACTGCTTCGGGGTGCTCTTCGGATTCTCCCCTAGGGGCGATGCGGACTAGTGGTATGTCGGAGAGCCCGAACTCTTCGAGTGCCTCCAATACCTCGTGGTCATCGAATATTGGGCCCCAGATCCAGTCTGGCCCTGTTAGGTGACACCATGGAGAGACGTCCTCTAACGAGAACGGGATGAGCCCAATTGGGGTGGAAATCATCACGACCGTTCGTGGCTCCTCTGCAATTTTCTCGATTACGAGACCCAATGCGGTGACCCTCCAGGGAGGAGGGGCGCCCTCGATCAGTAGTACCCTCTCAGGCGGACCTGCAGACGAGTCCCACCAAGAGCCTGGTACTCGCCATCTAGTAGCCAGAAGGGCTTGGATGTGGAGGATGTGTGGGCGGAAGTCGATTTCCTCACCAAAGCCCTCCCCTCCAGCCCTAAGCGGATTCGTGGAGGCAATCATCCGAAGAACGGAGTTGCCAACTGGACCTTCGTCGGGGTCATCCAACTGCCCTTGCACCCATACGAAAGCCTCTCTCAGATGTGGAGATGCGTGACTCCTTTTCTCAGCTAGCTCCCAGATAGTGCCATTTCGAATTGCCTCTCGGCACCTTGACAATTCGGCCTGAGTGACTTCCAGGTTGTGCTTGGCCAAAATTATCGATCTCTCGTCCTTTTCCATTTCTCTGACATTCTGAGGTGTTGTTCCGAATAGTGCGTGCGAGTGGAATGGCCATTCCTGTATGCCACCCAACTTCACCGTACCTTCGGGAGTCAGAAGACGGTCGTCTCTCGCGAAAATCGCGTAAGCGGCACTATCGAACATGTCCACCCCCAGGGCGATGGCCATGGGGAAAAGCATCGGATGACCGCATCCGAAGAAGTGAACTGGTCGATCGGGAGGGAGGTTTGACTTGGATGCGAGTAGTATCTCGAAGAGTTCCCGGTACCTCTGCTGTTCCATGAGGGGGACAATCCCTCCAATTGGGTGTACTGCGAACCCTCTTCCTTCGCTCTCGGCTGAGCCCATGAGTAGCGATGATTTTGCCCTTAGATCGGCATGCGTTCCCCCTTGAATTGGGCCGTTCAGGAGCATCTCATTGCCAGCGACTGAGAGTGAGGGAATTGCGCGGTTTGCAGTCTCATCGACTGCTCCCTCCAACTGCTCCCTAGTCATGTCCGGTCGTCCAAAGACGTCGAGCATCGTCCCTATGTCGACCCCCATATCCCTCTGGAAAGTCACTATCTCCTCAGGACCGACCTCGACATCCCCGTAAACGTAGGACTGGAAGGTTCCGGAGTCAGTCACTACTGCCCCTGGGAAGTCAAGCAACGAGTGGATTCCATTCGAAAGTGCCTGTGTGCGGAGGTCTTCGTGCTTCCAAATCACGTATGAGTTTGTAATCAATGCCTCGATTCCGTATTTTTCCCACATCTCCCTAGGCTCGATCGTCCTGATGTTGGGATTGATGACGGGCAGTAGCATTGGGGTGGTGATTGCCCCGTGCTTGGAGTGGAGTCGCCCGATTCTGGCTGCACCGTCCCTCTGGGTGATCTCGAAAAGACCCTTGTCCTGCTCCCTACAGGGTTCGGGTTCATTGCGTGCGTCCATGGCCCTTGCAGGGAGTAGGCGCCATCAATCCTCGGTCGAGCGTGCCTCTACCCTGAGTGACACTTCGCCATCTGAAAGGGACAGGGAGACTTCGTCCCCAGTGTTGACTCGGATAGTCGGGTCTTCCATGAATCCGTGAGCGTAGGGCACGCCCAGGAGGGATGCTGCTGGGAGCGTGAGTGGGCACACATCCCGGTTCACTATGGCCATGGGACCGTAGCCGGTGTAGATTAGACCCATTAGGACGAAGGGTGCGACTGTGGAGCCTGAGCCCTTAGGGTAGATCAGCACGGTGTCCTTGATTGGGGTCCCGTCTAGTGGGTGACCTGGTTCCTCAATCACCCCAGTGTCCCTGTTCACGTATCCCAGATACGTGATGGGAACGTCAGTGACCAGGGCCTTGCCGGAGACCTCCCACTGGTCCTGACTCGGTATGCCCCTGCCCATCGACTCGAATGGAGACTCCTGGTATGTCTTCGCAGTATGAATTGGATTCACTGAATCCCCCCCTAGTTGGGGGGCTGGTCCATCGACTAGTGAGTCGTCAAATGCGTGGGCGACGCAGTCGATAATGGTAGCAACGCTGGTGGGAATGCGATTCAGTCCACTAGTGAGGTAGTGTTCCGCCTTGAGGGAGTTGGTCAGAAGGTGGTTGTACTTCGAACGGTTGTACGGAGTAACCTCTGGGCAGGTGTCCCTTAGCACCAGTGCTCCGGCCTCCTCCAGGAGATCGAGGGTCCCATCCGCTAAAATCAGGTCATAATTGTGGGAACTCGTG
>CBFIAW010000040.1:0-9269 GCA_965660655.1 Candidatus Thalassarchaeaceae archaeon
GACTCCGAGCCTCTGAATAGTGAGTGCCTTCTCGGAGGTATAGTGAGATAATGGATGAGGCTTGGTCTGGAATAGTCGATGTCGGTTCAAAACCAATAGTTGAACGGGAAGCCACAGCTACTGGATTAATACGTATTTCTACCGAGTCTGTTGAGTTAGTCATCAATGGAAATTCTCCCAAGGGCGATGTCCGAGAAGCCTCAACAATATCAGCAATACAAGCCGTCAAGGAGACGTCTAGAACACTTCCTCATTGCCACCCAATCCCCATTGAGGGTTGTAATGTCGATTGGAAAATAGAAGGGAGAAATCTACGTTGTACAGTTACAGTTCGGACACACTGGACTACGGGGGTGGAGATGGAGGCCCTTTGTGGGGTGAGTGCAGGATTGCTCTGCGCTTGGGACATGCTAAAGCCAATTGAGAAGGATGAAAATGGACAGTATCCCGATGTGTCAATTGAGGATATCAGAGTCCTGAGAAAGAAGAAATCTCACCCACAGGGTTGAATTCGATAACCCCCTCACATGGCTGTGTCAACCGCTGACCTGATACCTGAATTCTTGAAGGCTACCGAGGCTGCAGCCATTGCTGCCTCAAAATGGAGGGGCCTCGGGGATGGCAAGGCTGCGGATGGAGCAGCAGTTGAAGCAATGCGTGCTGTCTTCGACTCAGTACCATTCGATGGCAGGGTTGCCATTGGCGAAGGGGAGAGGGACGATGCTCCCATGCTATGGATTGGCGAGCCTCTAGGGTCAAAACAGGGGGACCCGGCTGCCCCTTCGATAGACATTGCAGTCGATCCTCTAGAATGCACAAATCACGTAGCTTCTGATTTGCCAAATGCGATGGCTGTACTCGCGGCTGGTCCACGAGGTTCTCTTTTGCATGCTCCAGACTGTTACATGGACAAGATTGCTGGACCTGCGGAAATTTCCGGCGCCACTAGTCTAGAGGCAGACGTTGACTACAACATCGAAGGGGCCTCTGGGGCATTAGGAAAGAGGCCTGAGGAAATGCAAGTTGTAGTCATGGACAGGCCAAGGCACGAGGGGCTAATCAGGGACTTGAAGGATCTCGGAGTCAAACCTATTTTGATTGGCGATGGAGATATCACTGCAGCTCTAAATGCCGCTGACCCGAATTCAGAAATAGATATGCTAATGGGAATTGGGGCCGCTCCCGAAGGAGTAATCACAGCTACTGCATTGAGGGGTCTAGGAGCTCCCTTTGAAGGACGGCTTGTCTTCAAGAACGATGGACATAGGGAGAGGGCAGAGAAAATGATTGACGGAGATATCGAGAGAATCTGGTCCCGAGACGAACTTTGCTCTACCGACGATTCGGTCTTCATTGGTTCTGGGGTATGCGATGGTCGGACAAAGTGCGTGGAAGTCCTGGAAGATGGCAGACACAGGGTCAACTCTGAGATAATCGATGTGAATTCAAACAATCACTACTTTTCTTCAACAATAGTTCCGTCATAGGGCTCGTTTCATACCTCAGTTCCGCTTGACGATGGTTTCTTTTCCCAGAACGTTTTCCACTTTATCGAGGCAGACAGATGGACAGGCAATTATTGGAGAAAAATGCTAGAGAATTAGTTTCTCCTGGAAGGGGGGTTCTGGCTGCCGACGAGAGCAATGGAACCATGTCAAACCGCCTTGAGGCCGTTGGCGTGAAACCTTCTTCCGATGCCAGAAGGAAATATCGCACAAACCTCTTCTCCACGGATGGTTATGAGTCGGCAATCAGCGGCGTTATTCTATTCGACGAGACAATTCGTCAATCGATGGATGACGGGACCCCTATTCCCGAAGAACTGTCCCGAAGGGGAATTTTGCCCGGGATAAAAGTTGACACTGGGGCAAAGGAACTAGCTAATCATCAAGGTGAGAAGATTACCGAGGGACTAGACGGACTTAGGGAACGATGTGCCGAATACTTCTCCATGGGGGCAAGATTCGCCAAGTGGCGCGCCGTAATTAGGATAGGTGACGGGCTTCCGAGTTCGGCATGCATTTCCACAAACGCGCATGCCCTTGCAAGATATTCTGTAATTTGCCAAGAGCAAGGACTAGTCCCCATCATTGAACCTGAGGTTCTGATGGATGGCGATCATGATGCTAACCGGTGCCAAGAAGTAACATCTTCGATTCTCGATGCTACATTCTCAGAATGTGAGAAACAAGGGGTCCATATTCCTGGGGCATTATTGAAGCCAAATATGATTATCGCGGGAAAGGATTGCAATAACCAAATCTCCAGAGAGGAAGTGGCTCGGATGACTGTCGAATGCCTTACGAAACATGTCCCGCATAACCTCCCCGGGATAGTATTCCTTTCAGGCGGGCAGTCGGATGAAGATGCTACAGCACACCTCAATCTGATGAATAAAATGAATGTCGAACATCCTTGGCAACTATCATACTCCTACGGAAGGGCACTTCAGGCCGATGCACTAGTGAAATGGGCTGCAGAAAATGTAGAAGACCCCAACTCCGCTAGCCGCTCAGCATTCTCCCATAGGGCGAAGATGAACAGCTTGGCAAGAAGTGGCGATTGGAATGAAGAACTAGAGATCTAGGCCTTTCCATCCAATGCTCCAGGGCGAACCTGCCAGACGCATATTTCGTACCTGCCAGAGAGGGCCCCCCCTCTCTTGGTGGTTGCAACTTTGAGGATGTCCTTGTCTTTGGAAAGAACATTTCCAAGTTGTTGGGGAGTTGTTCCATGCCGCATAGTCGAGTTCACATGCTCGAGTATTTCAGTGGTATTTGCTTCTCCTCTTTCGTCCAAGAATTTCTTGATCTTTTGTCTTAGTCTTGTAGTCCTCATATTTTCACTCTACTCTTTTCGGGACTCCAACGTTGTCCACTTTTTACAGGATAGCGGATGGTGATATAATGCTTCTGTATGTATTTCTTCTTCTTGGTTACAAATAATGACACTTTTGTTCCAATATTCTATCTATTTCTTCCAGTGCATGTTGACAGATTCCATATTTCCACTGGAAATATATAACTAAATGTAACAAAAACAAACATTTTATTACTATCTTCCTTATAGACTTATTCTGAAGGTGTTTATTGATGTCAGAACCTTCCTCTGCCGACAGTCAAAAGACACCTAAAAAAATTAGAAGCAAACACCGACGAAGACTACTTTCAAGACTCGCACATAGTGAAGCTACGGTGTCCGAACTGTCTACAGACTCAAATCTGAGGATGCCTCACGTTTCTGCCGAAATTAAGAGGATGAGGGAGGACGGTCTTGCAACTAGTGATCTCCCCCCAGGTTCCAGAGGAGCCAGAATCAGCCTAACCGAGAGGGGATGGGAGACGCTGGAGGGAGACGAGTGGTCGAAAGTATTGGAGTTGCAAGATCTGCCACTAGACAAGGGTAGTTGCTGTGTACTTTCTAGGGACGAAGAAAATCTAACACTGTGTTTTTTGAGCCCTCCAAAGGAAACAATGGTGCAAATTCCAAACCGAATCCGGAAGGTTCCCCCAGAAAATGCAACGTCCACCAGAAACCAATTGGTGTCTTGGAACTGGGCAGTTCTCTCCGAGCGTTTGCCAAGGTGGTTTGATCGAGTTAATTTGGAGGTTCTAAATGCTCCACCAGAATTAGCAGGCCCGGGAAGTATTGAGTCATATGCCGACAAAACTCCGATTTTTGGAATAGTTAGGGCCAAACTGCTCGATTCCCAAGTAAGCCCAATCATATCGACCGGAGTTTGGTTTACTCAACCAGATCAGATTCAACGAGCTCCACTAGATGAGCCAACATACCACCGAGGTGAATGGATTCTGGGTTCTCCACACAGTAAATCTCCCGATATTAGGCCTTCTCAGCCAGTTGCCGCGATCATTAAGGAGAGACTCCCCCGTTCAGTGCTGCTTAGGTCTGCTAGAGCAAACTCTCTGGTTATTGCCGATTTGAGTGGCTTGGATATGGATAGCAACGAGTACCCAATCGATGCTCTGGATTATTGGATTGAGATTGTCCATCCAAGACTTTCAGAAACAGAAAGGAAGAGGAGGCTAAACTCTCTAAGGGATCGCATTTCCACTTCGAGAAGAGTAAAGGTAGAGGAATCAACACTTAGGAAATTCAGAAAGGAATGGGGCAGACGAACTTTCACCATTGATGATTCCAGCATTAGATCAATAGATCTCAGGGGGCTCGGTAAAACCGTAACCGAGTCTCTAATCCGATGGTCTATCGAGACCAAGGGGACATCTTTGGTAATGGAATTAAAGCACCAATTACCAGAATCGTTGCTATCCAAAATCGCCTCCAATCAGAGTCTCAGATTGATAATTATGGATAATATGACCAGTCACTTTTCATCATTCGACACTCTAAAGGTCGATCGAATCAGAACCTTGCCATGGTTGAGCTTCCGTACAGGTTCTGGAGAAACGATTCCCGTCAGAATGGTCGAGCAGGGAAAAACAACAAATCTCACTGAAGAAGTTGATAGTACAATGATTTCTCCTTGGGAAATCTTGGGAATTTCTTCAACGAATGAAAAATTCCAACACGAAATCGAATCTTCATCGATATCGATAGTTAGGTCCGCAATAGCCCAATACCCCAACGGAGATGAAGAGTGGGCAAATCAGATGGAGGCAAGTTATCCACTAGCAGCTTGGATTGCATCCCCAATAAATAACAGGTGGCAAAGATGGCAGCGAGTATCTACAAGACTAGAATCCGAGTGGATGGCACTCTTAGATTTGGACCATCTTCCAATTGAGAGAATTTCCGAACTTGCAGACCAAGCGCCAGAATCCGTAAAGAAGGTTTTCTCGGCAACTATCACCTCAAAACTTAGAGCAGACCCAGACAATCTTCTCAGGTCATGGCCTGCAATAGATCCTACTCAGGCCAATAGTGGGGCAGCTTGGTTAGCATCTCACTTCATACAAAACTCAGCATGGTTGCCCAAGGAGGCTTATTCGGATATTCTTGGTTGGGCAGTCGAGGCATGGCTTTCTCATCCCCCTAGGGAATCACTAGGTGCCCTAATTGGCCTCAAGTGGCTGTATCGAATTGAAAACAAGCCTCAAGATGAGTTTGACAGAGCTGTTCTCCGAATCAGAGACATAGGATCCGGACTTCCTGATGGTCACCATCTAAACACTTGGTCAAGACTACATGATCACTCTACGGGAAAAAAAGAAGCTAACCTAGACGATATTTCACAATTTATTCGCGATCTCCCAAATTCTTGGTGGGCCCCTTTCTCCTCAGAATTCTTAGTAATGATATTGAATAGTCCAGATTCGGATGATTTCCTCGACAGCGGAATTCCATGGTGTTCAGCAGTTCTCCGCCCGAAAGGTGAGATTTGCGAGGCCCCTGGACTTTCATCAACAAGACACCATGGATGCGATCCTGGATTAGTGGCACCTCTGCAGAACTATCTGCGTCCATTTAAGGAGGTTTCAGACCCCTCTCCTCACCTCAATCATCTATGGGATCTGCTTGAAGCCTTGGAATCCGTAAAGGCGGGCAGAACTCCTTCAATTGGCCGATCTCACAAGCTTTCGGGATGGTTGGCACAACCCGATGAGAAATGGCCAGATTTTACAATGACGATGATGATGGGCGGGGACATCAATATCTCAGAAAGACTCATTCTGCGAAAGTCTGGCTTCCACTCGGAACTATCAGAAACCGATGTTTCGGTGCAACCGTTGGGTTCTTGAACAAATCTGCCCGCGGAGTATTGCCCAACCGGCAACACCGTGTGGACGAAACCCCCTCGCCGGAGGTGGAGAGTGAGACACGGTACCACGGAATGGGTGACCACCCGTCGAAGACCATCGAGACTCTTCCGAGAGAATGATCGATGGCGCAAAACGGGTGGCCGGATTGCGTATAGGTCCCCTGAGGACGGAATAGAATGAATCAAGGGACTACCCCGCAGTTCGACAGACGTCCTGGGGTGGGTCAGGAGCCTGAGCGAAGCAGTGAAGGTTACCGTTACGCCCCGGGGCACACTTACTAGAAAATCCACAAATAGGTAGGAAGACGATGCACGGAATCGGACTGATTGGCGGTACTTTCGATCGATTTCATTCAGGTCACATGTCTCTAATTGAAACTGGATTATCTCAGTGTGAAAAGATTGAGGTGTGGATTACAGATGATAAGATTGCCCAGTCAAAGGACAGACTAGTAAAGAATTGGGAAGAAAGAAAGGCCGATTTGGAAAATGCAACATCTACTCACTCATCCAGAATTTCAATTCATTTACTCAGTGACAAACACGGCCCCTCCCTTGAAAATCATCATGCTACGGCAATAATTTGTACCAATGAGACAATAGACAACTGCCTAGAAATAAATTCACAAAGAGAGGAAAAGGGCCTTGAGCCATTGGAAATCATCTCCGTTGACAGAGTTATATCCTGGAATGGCAACCCAATCTCAAGCTCTCAGATTAGGGCCGGAGTGATGGATAGGGAAGGGGAACCATGGATTCCAGAATCATTGATAGATTCCGATGCAACACTGACGACTCGGGTTGAATCTGAGTTAAAGAAGCCATTCGGACAACTGATTGAGGGTCCCGAGGAAGATACTTCAATTGCGATAATAGAAGCACTCTCTCAGATTTCACAAGTTACAGATTTCACCGGTCCGATAATAGCGGTGGGCGATGTAACAGTTCTGGGTTTCCAAAAAGTAGGTAGACCAGCTGATTTGGCATTTATCGATGGGCAAACCAAACGAGTCGAATGGCCAGAGACGAGTGAAATCAATGCCGGATTGTATGATAATCTCCTGGAATGTGCAAGTCCGGCTGGTTCGTTGACAAACTCACTTCTAGAGGCTTGCAAAGCCTCAATCTCATCTTGGCGGGACTATGGTGAAACTAGCCTAATTGTAGTCACCGGTGAAGAAGACCTTGCACCACTTCTTCTGCACCCCTTAGCCCCCATTGGATCAGTAGTAATCTATGGCCAACCAGGCAGTGGCGTGGTGATTAGGTGGTGTGACGAGGACTCCAAGAATAGGTGCAGGAATCTCCTAATGGAATTCGAAATCAATTAATTTTCCGAGGCTGCATCCTGAATAAAATTTAGACCCAACCCGATCATCACGAAGGAAATCATTACCGAGTAAACCCCCGGATCAACCCATGTCGACTCTATTGTACTCCAAACCATGTAATACCCAGCACCCGAAAGAATCATCCAACTAGCTAGGGTTCTCCCAATCCCGTTCTTTGTGGAAAAAAGGCTGGCCAACATCCGATCTTGGGGCAATCCTGAGAACCAACCTCCGAAACCATCTTCCCTTGCCGCACCCATCCCCAGAACTCCAGCACCAATGAGCAAAGAACTCAGTAATCCGAATAGAATATCATCCGGAAATGCCAATGCAATTTTATGAGTTGAACTAGTGTTCTCACCATTGGTGATGAAATCAATCCAATTTACCTTCCTACCGTCGGAATATGCACCTACTGCGATATTAATTATCGTCAGAAAAGCCATCCAAACTCCAACAATAAAAGATCCAGCCGAAAGAGTGCTGCTGGGTCTCATCAGGGCTTCCTTCCATTCTTGACCACCCTCTGACATCGAGCCGCCGTCCTGAAGCCTCGGTTTAATCGTTGCCGGAACTAAACCTAGAGGTGCCCCTGAAGATTGTACTTGGACATCGCCGCCTCATTTACCAGTGATTCACTTTCACTCATCAGGCTGATTGCGTCAATCGCCTTCGGAATCGCCGAGTTAACTTGCTTGCTCCTGCCCCCTCTGCCCTTGCTTACATTCCTAGCCATAATCAGCCCCATTGTGTCCAACTCGTTTAGTAATGAGGAGACTCTCCTGGTGGTCAGTGGTTCTGTGCCAATCTTCGAGCAGGCTTCAGCATAGGTCCTGTAGACCTCGCCGGTTGAAATATTCCTCAACCCATTTTCATCATTCAGGCAAATCGAGAAAAGCACTAATTTTTGATGTAGGGGGAGCGTCTTGATCACTGGTGTCACCTGGTCATATTCTAGTTGGCTCTGCGCCAATCTTACATGCTTGGTGTCCACACTGCCTTCCGACCTCTGTTCTGCTTTCTGTACAGAGATTCTTAGTAGATCCAAAGCCCTCCTTGCATCCCCATGCTCTTGGGCAGCTAGGGCCGAACAAAGTCTGATTACTCCCTCATCGAGAACTCCTTCTTTGATCCCCATTGAAGCCCTCTCACCCAATATGTTCTGAATCTCAGTAGCCACATAGGGGTGGAAAACAATGTCTTCCTGACTTAGTCTAGAACTCACACGAGGGTCTAGGTGCTGCGTGAAGTGAAGATCATTGCTAATGCCAATTATTGAGCATCTACCATCCCCTAGTAGGGTGTTGAGGCTAGTCAGCGCATACAGAAGATCATCCCCTCCCTTGTTAACTAGATTGTCTACTTCATCAAGAACGATAATATGGACCCCTCCAACCCTACTCATTCTAGAAACAACTGTCTCAAGAACCCGGTCTGTCGGCCATCCGGTGAATGGAACCGGGGCATCTCCTCTCTGAGCTAACTGAGTTGCAATGGTTTGCACTACTCTATATTTGGTGTCAACGTTCCTACAGTTGATTTCGTAAGTCTTTACAGTCTGCCCCATCTCTAGTCCTTTCTCTCTTAACTGACTAAGAACAAATCTTGTTACCACAGTTTTTCCTGATCCCGGAACTCCATAGAGCAGCATATTGGAAGGAATATGGCCGTTTAACGCATCAACTAGATTCCTAACCAAGGAGTCCACTTCATGCTCCCGATGAGGCAGTCGAGCAGGCTCGAATGCATGGTCAAAGGCCCTCCTATCTACAAAGAGACTATCCTGACCTAGAATCTCTTCGAAAATATTTCCTCTCATTTTTTTTCACTTCTGTAAAAACCTAACAAAATACCATTCTTCCCCCCCATGGGGTTCATTGTTTCTCTTGAGGTTTCCACAGCGACCGTGTTTGCGGTAATAAGAGTGACTCGCTTTCTGAATAGTTGAACATATTTTGATTAGGGAAAGGCATCCAATATCAGATCACTGAATTGTGCGAATACGGTAGTCGTCAATTACCCTTAGTATCTCTCTTTTTCAATTATTTATCTGGTGACTTTTCTACATCAAATGGAGATAATATTGATATTCCAGTCAACTAACTTTACATTGAGAAAAATGATTCCAAATTGAGGCGCTAATGTTGCTCACTTCTAACTCAAGACCAGATCTGACAGGAATTCACTAGCTTCAGATA
>CBFIAW010000041.1:0-9262 GCA_965660655.1 Candidatus Thalassarchaeaceae archaeon
AGAACTGTCTCAGAGGGAGTTAATGCCGCAATCAGGGGCACTGATTCTGGGGCATTGATAATCACACACTACTCCAGAATTCTGGAACATGTCCAACCGGATAGGGTGCATGTCCTATTGGATGGGAGGATCGTATCATCCGGAGGCCCGGAGCTTGCTACAAAACTTGAAGAGAGAGGCTACGAATGGCTGAAAGAAGAGTGAGGCTAGTAGGATGGTGCAAAACAATGAGGCTCGGGAAGCAGTTGGCGAATACAAAGCTGGATGGCATGATCCCGAAAACTCAACGATTAGATTCGACTTTGGCCTTTCGGAGGAGGTAGTTAGGGAAATCTCCAACCTAAAGAATGAGCCCGAGTGGATGACGGAAATTCGAGTCAGAGCCTTCAAACACTTCTCGAGAAGACCGATGCCGACATGGGGCAACATGTCGATGTTGGAGGAAATTGACTTCGACAATATCTGCTACTTTCTGAGATCATCTGATTCAACCAAGAATAACTGGGATGACGTGCCAGATGACATCAGGAATACATTCGAAAGGCTTGGAATACCAGAAGCAGAGCAGAAGTGGTTGTCAGGAGTAACAGCTCAATACGAGTCAGAAACAGTATACCACAGCATCCGTGAGGACTTGGAAAGGCAAGGGGTAATTTTCCTAGACATGGACAGTGGGCTCAGGGAGCACCCGGAGATTGTGAAAAAGTGGTTCTGCTCGGTAGTGCCATTTGCTGACAACAAATTCTCGGCGCTAAACACTGCAGTCTGGTCGGGAGGTTCGTTCATTTATGTCCCCGAGGGAGTTCATGTTGAGATGCCAGTTCAGGCATACTTCCGAATCAATGCAAAGAATATGGGTCAATTCGAAAGGACCCTTATCATTGCCGACAAAGGGAGCAGCATCCACTACGTAGAGGGGTGCACCGCCCCTACCTACTCGACTGACTCACTCCACTCAGCAGTAGTGGAATTGATTGCACTCCCTGGTTCACACATCCGATACTCAACGATCCAAAACTGGAGTTCCAATGTTTACAATCTAGTGACAAAGAGGGGGATAGCCCATGAGAAGGCGAAGATTGAGTGGGTCGACGGAAACATAGGAAGTAAACTTACCATGAAGTATCCCTCTGTTATCCTAAAGGGAGAAGGGAGTCATGCAGAAGTAATTTCAGTTGCATATTCTGGAGAGGGTCAGCATCAAGATGCTGGGGCCAAGATACATCACCTGGCATCTAACACTACTAGCAAGATTCTCTCGAAGAGCATAAGCAAAAATGGTGGCAGGGGGTCTTACAGGGGGATGGTTACAGTTTCACCAAAAGCGGACAACTGCAAGTTGAATGTCGTCTGCGATGCTCTTATTTTAGATGAGGGGAGCAGGTCTGACACATACCCGACAATGGAAGTAGCGAACTCAACAGCAAAATGTGAACATGAAGCGAGTGTGTCGAAAGTCAGCGATGAGCAGCTATTCTATCTTATGAGTCGTGGGCACTCCGAGGAAGAGTCCCTAGCAATGATTGTCAACGGTTTCTTCGAACCTTTCACCAGAGAGCTACCAATGGAATACGCGGTGGAGCTCAATCAGCTGATGGCTCTTGAGATGGAAGGAAGCATAGGTTGAGGCCGAATAATGGATTCGGCCTCGAGATACCTCAGTCTGGGGAAGCCAAACAGAGCGGATCATCTTTGGAGGTACACCCCATGGAAGAAAGTTCACCCAACAGGTGACATTTCGGAGATACCCCCTCTAGGACAACCGAAACTAAGCCTGAGAATGATAGATGGTTCGGAACTCCCTTCCGGAATCAAGTTGGAACAAGGAGTAAAGGATGACCTGGATTTCTCAATGGATAATGAACTGACCAATGCCTTTCTCCATGCCTCGGCGGCAAAGTCATCAGAATGGACATTGGCAGTAGACAAGAGATTCTCCCCGGGAAAACCGGTAATTCTAGAGATTAAGGTCGGTGATTTACCGTCAGTAGCGCACATTTCTCTGGATATTGGGGAAATATCAGAGTTTGAGTTGATTACCAAGGTCACTGGTGGGAACGAGTGGTTCGGGCTACTTAGGACTGGTCAGATTCGAAATGGGGCAGTAGTGAATGATGTTGTTCTCGGACTTCAGGAAAAGGGGACTTTGCTGCGATCAGATGCTATTGCAATTGGCAGAGATGCACAAGTCAGAGCAGGGACAGTGTCTTCGGGTTCGGAGAGAACAAAATCCGATCTCCGGTACATTATGGGGGATCAGGGTGGCAACATCAGAGTACTGGGCTCGATCCTGTCCGCAGATTCAATGCACTTGGATCATCACGTAGAGATCCATCACGAAGCACCGGAGACTTTCAGTCGACTATCTTGGCACTCTGCCTGCGGAGGTAGCAGCAGGACGATAGGAACTGGGATGCTGTCCATTAGGGAAGGCTCCAAGGGAGCTGACGCAGCACAGATTTTCCACAATCTGCTACTCTCTGAGTCTGCGGAGGCTGATTCAATACCAGAGTTAGAGGTGATGGAGAACGACGTTGTGGGTTGTGGTCATGGCACTGCAAATGGGCCTATAGACGAAGAGCAGATGTTTTATCTCAAGACTAGGGGTTTAGACGAAGAGGGTGCTAAGAGGTCATTGATTGCAGCATTCCTCAATTCAACACTCTCAGAGATGGGTGGAACTGAACTACACGAATGGCTCGTAAGCGAACTAAGCCTCAAACTAGAAGCACTCTACACGTGAAGAATTGGGGAATTGATTTGAACCTCGAGGCGAACGCCTTAGTCATGGATAGCGACCATTGCATGGACATCTTCTGCCTTTGTGGTTTCAAGGGGGGGGGCGATCCGATGCGGCAGCACATGGAGTGTCCTCGGTGCAACAGAGTAGTGGAGGCATGTTGCGAAGGGGTTCCCCAGTATTACTAAATTTTCATATGGATTTTGATTGTTTAGGCGGACGATAAATTAGTGACATCTATGAGGGCGGCCATTTCAGCAGCAAATGAGAGAGAGAAATGCTTCAGAAAAACGGATTGCGAGATAGGAGGCTTGAGAACAAGGTCTCCAGAATTCTGGGTGGAGTCGCATTTGGATATCTGGCATTATGCTTCCTCGCTCCCTTTTTGCTTCCTTCGGATTCAGTCCCAGAGCTCTCGGGGCGCGCGAATGCTATTGATTACGCATTCGAAAGTAGTTGGGGAAACGGTGAACATGGGGAGGGGTTTTCTGTTGGTCATGACCAGTCACTGCATGGTGGGGTATTTGCGTGGAGTGAATTGAATCCAATTTGGGCGCTAGCATACGGATTTGGGGATTTAAATTGCCATCAAAAGCATGAGAGATCGTGGGAAATAAATGGAAATCAGATGCCAGTATGTGCAAGAGATATCGGAATTTTCCTAGGTTTTTCCATAGGTTGCTTGTTCTTCGGGTTAAGGGGCTTCAACAGATGGACGGTCAGAGATAGCTTCCTTTCAGTTCTCCCTGACAAATGGCTCCACGGAATTTACGAGAAGGACAGGAGGATGGTGGCGATGCTATCGGTTATGGCACTGGGATTAATCCCAATGGGCGTAGATGGTTTCACTCAATTGCTTCTTGAATCGTATGAGTCAAACAACATGCTCAGAATAGTTACTGGGGCGGGATCTGGATTCGTTGGGGGGTGGTGGTTCTGTTCGGCTTTCTCCGCCAGGCCCAGGTTCTTTCAAGAGGCCGAGGGCGTCGCCCTTCCCGCGGGCTCTAGACTAGTCGTCAAGTGATTTCACTTCCCCAACCACCAATCGGCTAAGGATTCGATGTTCTCCGGGGGTGACTTTCCCTCGGAGCCACTACCCAGAATCGCCAAGCGACTGATTGTATCAACTAATGCACGTTCGTGTCGCCCAGACTTGATTATCTGCCCCATCGAGAAGCGAATGTGGGTCCTGGGATTGAGCGACTGCCATTTCCTGATTGTCTGCCTGAGGGGCCAGATTGCGAGAACAAATCGTCCGAACGCGAAGAATTCCTCCCGAAGCTGGGACTTTGGGGCCTCTCGTCCGACCAGCGTCTTCCTCCGATACACCCAACCCAATTCTTCGAGGAACTGGATAATCCTCTGTGTGTGCCTTTTGGATACGCACCGAACTGGCCCCATGGCAGCCCTTAGTTCGGAGGTCTCGGCGGAATTAATGAGAGAAAGGGTCCCACAGACAGAAGACATTGAGTGGTTTAGGATATTTTTTGGATTATTCTGACGTTTCTGGGGTTCTTCTTCCATTGAGGAGAGGGTCTTCTTGTGGTTCTCCTGGGCAGATTTGAGTATTTTCCACGGTGCCTTCCCATCCAACCACCCCAATTTTGTCTTTGCTGGTGCAATCCCAATATCGGAAAGTATGCTTTGATTCTGTGATTCTCTGACCATGGACCTAATCTGAAATTGGTCGACTTGCTCCATTTCGACATTTATTGGGTTTGGTCGACTATTCATGAAAGAGCGAATTGCCTCTTTCAGAGAATTACGAAGCTGATCCTGAGTCCCCTCGTTTGAAATCGGGCCCAATATTGCCCCCATGTCAAATGGCGTGGGCATTTCCAAATCCCCAGAGAGTAGTTGCCTATATCCGTCCCTGATACGAATCTGTAATTCTGACGTCTCAAAGTACTCTTCCTTGCTAGAAAGACCACGAAGTGTGCCTTTTCTGATTCTCTCCAGAGCTATTTCCGGGTCGCAATCCACCCAAATACAAAGATCTGGAATTAATGCCGCGGAATTCATCTGGGCAGTTCTCTCCAGACCAATTCCACCGACTATTCCCTGGTAAACAAGGGAAGAGTGGATATTCCTGCCACTGACCACAGCCTTCCCCTCATGCAGGTGTGGTAGAATCCAGCCATGTGAATGGTCCAGCCTATCTGCTGCGAACAGTCCGGCCTCCTCAACAGGAGTTAGTTTCTGCCTCCTTACTGATTCTATTGCCAGTCTACCCAGTGCGTGATCCCTGCGAGGTTCGGCAGTAGCTTCTACAGAAGTGAAGCAAAACTCTGACTGTAGAACCTCACACACTATCTGTGATGCCAGGCCCTTCCCACTGCCATCCCCGCCTTCAATTGAGAACAGATACATGCGACTCTCACGATGCCTAATGGCGACTACCGGAAAACTGTTCCTTAGACAATGTCACTAACCCCATTCCAATCAAAATAAGCAGTGGTCCGATGAAAATCATCCCCCTGCTCCAGAGGCCGAGGAAGGAAAGCCACCATGATCTCCTGTAACTATTGCCCCGATATGCCTCGACCCCCCCGTAGACCCCAGTTAGTCCAAGAAGAACGGTCAGTAAGGCAATAGCAGTTGCAATGGAAACGGACTGAGCCTGATGGCTCTCTCCACGCATGTCAATTACATTCTCGCCGCTTCCCTTGGACATGGTGACAACGATCTGAGCTTCGTCACCTGGGACGAAATACAACTTAGTCGTATTGTTCCCAGTGTGAGTAAATGATAACAGGGCAGATTCTCTGCGAATGTCGGGCAGAGAGAATCTCCCATTGGAATCCGTGAATGTCTCCTTGCCCGTAGTTGCGCCCTCAATGGAAAGAAGTCTCACCCTTACCCCTTCGATTGGTTCTCCACCCGAGTCGTTTCCAGAAAGTTCAGAGATGACTATTCCGGATACATCAGAATACTCGTCGGATGAGTCTAGAGTACTTGAGAGAAATTCATCAGGGTTTGCTGAGACGAGAAGAACCCCTAGCTGCACACCGAGAAGGCTTCCGATTATTATCAATATAGCCCCAGCGACTCGGGTTGATGGCTCGCCCGACATGTCTTCTAGGAAGTACTCGAGGTCGATGCCCCCTTCGTCATCTTCATCGGCCACGGCATGCCCTAACGATGGGAGTCCTTGAAGTTGGGCGTTTCTGGTTCTTTCTTCTGGAGGGTTATTCGAAATAGTAAGATTGCCGATACGATTGTGACTCCAGAGGCCGCAACCAAGATTGGAGATCGTGAGGGTTCATCGGGACTCAATATTACTTCCGGGATTGTGAAATTAACCAAGTACATCTCCGTCCAATTCTTCCCAGTGATCCAGAACCCCCCGGAATTCTGATCAAATGCAATGCCATTCAAGACCTCTTCAGAACTGTTTCCCTGTGTAGAGGAGATTGAAACCAGGGAAGCGTAAGATTTCACTGCCCCGGAAGTAGAGGAAATTTCCAAAATGATGTCCTCCATCCAAACGTTTGCATATATTTTTTCATCGACGCACTCCAATTCGTTTAGGTTTGAGACTGGATTTCCGTCCCACGTGACAAGAACTGTGAAATCGGTTTCGAAGCTATTGGGGTCTCTGAATGAAAGCTCAGATGTTCCGTTTGAAGTTACCATGTGCTCACCATTGTAGCATAACCCCCAACCCTCTCCTTCGAAACTGAAGTTTCCTATTATGCTGAAATTGGAGATATCGAATTCTAATGCTACTCCTTCCCTCCAAGTCAACATTATGATCGACTGATCCTTTACAGTAATCCCTTCTCCAAAGTAAGAGTCATCTATTGATACCTGCCTAATTACCTCCCCATTTTGTGAATCAATCTCACTTAGTCTCGAATGTCCGTAAAGGCCTGAGCTCTCGAAAATTGACCCTTCGTGTACTTCAAGACCTTGTGTGAAAGAAGAAGAGTTGTGAGGCAATGTACGCGAAATCTCAACATCTCTTTCTTCGGCTAATTGGGAATTTTCTGCACCCGAAGAATGAGGAGAAATGAGAAGGAGGAGCAGGGCAATGGGGACGATTGATGGCCCTAGACTCCCTCGCATGTACGAACGATGCTCCATCGATGTTAAAATACGTCCTCGAACAGTTTTGAGCAGATTGGTGAACAAGGTGCTAGTTATGGGTGGCAGTTCGGAAATCAACACTACTAGGAAGGCCGTGTTGGCCGTTGTTTCACTACTGGTGGTTTTACTATCTCCCGGTGCTTTAGGCAGTACGGGGGGACAGACAAAAAGCTGCCTGAATACTTGGTCGGTGGATGATGCCGACAACATGACGACCAGTGACGGCACATTTTCTGTCACTGTTGAGAAAATTTCATCCAATGCTGCAATTTTCGTGGAAGACGAGCAGATTGTTTCGTCCACCGTCTTGAATGACATTGTGTCAAACTGGGAGTCGATTATATTCCCCTCCACCACAAACTACTTCGGAGCACCTCCCGATATTGATGACAATTGCCAGATAGAAATAGCCATCCTATCCATAGACGGTCCCGGAGGAGAAGAAGGGTATTTCGAATCCGGAGTCTCATCGTTACGTGAGTCCATTTTCCTAGACATTGATGACCTTTCAGAAAGGAATATCGTCATGGCCCATGAGTTCGGACAATTGATTCATCACGAGATGGATCCTTTCGAATACATATGGGTCGATGAGGGCACTGCAGGACTATCTGAGTTCCTTAGCTTCGGAGCGTCTCCGGAACTTGAGGAGATGTCAAACTCGTGGACATCGAACTCCAACACCAGTTTGAGGTGGTGGGATGGGAGGGATTCTGATAGAGGTTCTAGTTTCCTTTTCATGTCGTACTTAGCAGACAAACTAGGCGGTCCGACCTCGATTAGACAGTTGGTTTCGGATGGCTCTCTAGGAGGCAACGGAATTGAGAACCTAGCTAGGAATCCCGGACCAGGTTCAACCCCAATAGGGACTTCAATGAGCGAGATATTTGCTAACTTCAGTGCTGCAGTCACCCTAGATAGTGCGCAGGGAGCATTTGGTTTCTCCGAAATTGACTTGGTTGATGACTGCTCCACCGGTGGCTTCTGCAAAGGAACCGTCAGTGTCGAGAACGACCAGTGGTCCGAGGCATGGCAATCGTCCGGACACTCAATAGAAGGATGGGGTCTCAAATCTTTCAGATTCACGCAGGGAGATGGTTATCCATTGAGCATAATGGTTCAACCTGACCGATTTGGCTTCGAGGGTGCCATTCTATCGAAAGAGGACTCTTCCGGTACTTGGACTATGGAGAGGCTGAGGATTGACTCAAACGATGGAAAGGGGACTGGCCTAGTTCACGGATTTGGCAACACTACCTCTGACGTATTGCTCCTTGTCTGGTACAACTCCCTTGTTGATGACTGTGATTTTGACTTTGCAAATTGTGGTGTTCTTTCGGGAGGAAATTATCCCTCCGGATCATTTACCGTAAGTGCAAGCCAGGTTACAAGCCCTGCAGAAATCTCGATCAATTCGATCGTGGGTTTCGATCGAGACGACGATGCTCTGGAAGATAGCGTGAAAATTGAGATGAGCCTGAGTTCGAGTGCATTTTCGGAGTCTTTGTCTGTAGAATTCTCAGCTTATACCAACAACACACTGTATGATTCTGCAGATTTCATGATCTCTGTAGGAAACTCTGAGCCAGAAATTCGCTCAGCATGGTTTACTCCGCCGTTTACCAGTGATTGGTCGTTCACAGCCAAGGTCAGAGACATTACTGGGGAGTTGCAGGACGTAGCCCAATCACTTCCTCAGCAGATTTTCAACATGAAACCTGTAGGATCTGGATCCATCTCATCCAATGAGACTCAGACTTGGACGCCCACATACATCTTTGGGGGGGGTTACGATTCGTGGGGATTCGGTTTTCAAAACGGTTCTTTCGGCCACAATGAAACTCCCAAATCGTACATCTGGGACCTAGGAGATGGAAACTCTTCAAGCTTGAAGAATCCTATTCATTCATTCATAGAAGAAGGAAATTACATTATTACTCTCCTTGTAATGGATCAGGGGGGTTACTTTTCTGAATCAGAGTCATGGGCAATTTCAGTGAATGACACCTCTGAACCAATTCCTGAGATTTCCGTTGATGGATTGGCGATTCAGGATGAATTGACTGTACAGACAAATCAGAGAGTTCAATTTTCTGCGTTTGGCACATCTGACAACGTCCCCGTGGACAAATTATTTTTCTCATGGGATTGGGGGGATGGTTCTTCTGGCTCTGGAACTGGACTCTTCGAAGTTGGACACTCTTGGATAGATGGTAGCAGCGAGGGGACTGTTTACTCCCTAGAGCTCATGGTTAGTGATGGCCACCAGTCATCACAGAAGACACTGTTAGTAACAGTTCTGAACAGAGAACCTTATCAGATCTTCTCAGAAAAATTGGAGGCCTTTGCAGTAACGCCACTAGAAATGCCTGAAATTTTCGAGGACGAAGATGGAATTATTGTCGAATACAGGTGGACTTTCGAAGAAGGGGT
>CBFIAW010000042.1:0-8990 GCA_965660655.1 Candidatus Thalassarchaeaceae archaeon
GACCTCAACCTCCTCAATTGGAGAGAAGTGGGGGATGTAGTCAAGGATGTGGAGGACCTCGTCATTTGCCTTCACATAGTTGTAGGATTTGTATGACTCGTCGTTGTTGGCGAAGGTAACGCACGGGGATATGACGTCTATGAATGCCATCCCCCTATGGCTCATAGCGGCCCTAATCAGTGCAGTCAACTGCTTTTTGCTACCTGAGAAGGAGCGCGCCACGAAACTGCATCCTAGGTTAATTGCCATTGCACAGAGGTCTATCGGTGCTTGTTGGTTGGGAACCCCTTTCTTCTTCTTCGAACCCTTCTCGACAGTTGCGCTGTATTGCCCCTTGGTGAGGCCGTAGACACCGTTGTTTTCGACTATGTACACCATGTCCAGGTTCCTCCTGATGACGTGAATAAACTGCCCTATTCCTATGCTTGCGGTGTCCCCGTCTCCCGATACCGCCAAGAAGCTCAGGTCCTTGTTCACCATGTTCGCTCCCGTAGTTACCGAGGGCATCCTTCCATGGACCGTGTTGAATCCGTGGCTCTTTCCTAGGAAGTATGCAGGAGTCTTCGAAGAGCAACCAATGCCACTCATCTTTGCGATCTTCTCAGGTTGAATGCCGTTTTCCCAAGCGGCTTGGATTATATTATTCGAAATCTGGTCGTGCCCGCATCCCGGACACAATGAGGATTTCCCACCAGTGTACTCGGATTTTTCCAGTTCTATTACGTTCAGTCTCACCATTAATCCACCTCGTTCAGAACTTCGAGAATCATATCAGAATACACTCTGGCCCTTGGTGGCATTCCATCGCTGTAGGCTACGCTGTGAATCTTTGGTATCAACTCAGTGGGGAACTCCTTCCGGATAATGCCGAATAGTTGCCCATCACGATTAATCTCTAGGACAATCGTCCTATCGTGTCTTCTAACGAAATCCTCCACCTCAGGGTGCATGGGTAGGGCCCTAACCCTGCATGTGCTTGTCGAAACGCCTGCTTCTCCGAGCATGTCATCGATTTCGACGATTGTGTTCTCCATGGAACCATAGAAAATGACTCCAAGTTCTTTGTCCTCTTCCTCCCTGATCACGGGTTCAGGTAGATTGGTCCTTGAACCCTCAATCTTCCTCTTCAGCCTCTCCATCGTATCGTGGTACACCTGTGGGTCTTCAGAGTATATTCCGTCTTCGTCATGGCCCGTTCCTCTGTATAGGATGGGATCAAGGCCACTTCCAGGCAATGTCCTGAATGGTATTCCGTCACCATCGATATCCCGGTATCTCCCGTAATTTGCTATTGTATCCATCTCTTCTTGGCTTCTGATTACCTTTCCTCTATCCATGGGTTCATCGGGATACTGGAAACCAGTCGTCGACCAACGGTTCATCCCCAAATCTAGGTCGTTGAATCCGAATACCATTGTCTGGAACCTCTCAGCGTAGTCGAAGGCCCTCCAGCCGAACTCGAAACACTCGTCAACTGTTCCAGGAATTAGTACGATATGCTGGGTATCCCCATGGCTAGCTTCGTAAAGCATTGAGAGATCGCCCTGTTGGGTCCTAGTCGGCAATCCAGTCGAAGGCCCTACACGGTTCACATCCCAAATTACGCCGGGAACCTCAGAGAAGTAGAATAAACCGATGAACTCAGACATTAGGGAGATTCCCGGGCCACTGGTGCAAGTCATCCCTCTTCCTCCAGCCCATCCAGCACCAAGTACCATGCCCGCAGCAGCGAGTTCGTCTTCAGCCTGAATCACGGCGCAAGTACTCCCTCCGGAACCATCGCTGCGAAGTTCCGGAAGCCATCCGATTACCGACTCTGCAAGAGAGGAAGAAGGTGTTATCGGATACCATGAGAGCATGCTAATCCCCCCGTAGATGGCGCCAAGCGCAATCGCCTCGTTCCCTTCGATCAGGAAAGAGTCTGGATTCTTCTCCCTACTCTCAACGCAGAATTGACTCTCGAATTCCCAGTTCTCCCTTGCAAATGAAATTCCCTCCGAAATTGCTTGCATGTTCAATTCGACTGCCTTCTCTTTGCCCTTGAATTGATCCTGTACGGCCTTCTCAATCGTACTCTCATCAATTCCGAGGAGGTGTGCGATAGCCCCGACGTAGTACATGTTAGCTATCAGCCTGCCAAGTTTTGGATTGATTTTCCTGGCCATCTTGGTCATCGGCATCCCCAGTAGGACGCAATCTTCCCTTTCTACTGGAAGCTTGACATCCTGGTTGTAGACCACTATTGTCCCCGGTTCAAGGCCCTCAAGGTCCTTCAACCACGTGTCTTTGTTCATCAGAACTTGGATATTGGTGACATCACCCGGGGCTTGGTACCCCTTATCGCTCACTCTGATTATGAACCATGTCGGTAAACCCGAGATGTTGCTCGGGAAGAGGTTCTTGCCGCTAACAGGAATCCCCATCTCGAACATTGAGTGAAGGATGATTAGGTTGGATGACTGGGAACCAGTCCCGTTAGCGGTCGCGACATTTATGACGAAATCGTTGACGATTTTTTCCATTGTTCTCTTGGTCCCCAGTGCTTCACTAGACGGTTGCTCGCAGGATGTCGGCGATGACTCAGGGTCTTATGCGTTACCATCGAAAAATTAACCAATTTATTTTTCAACCGCTTCCGTTGCAGTTTTCAAGGGGGGGGCTCTCGCCCGCCTGTGCCAATTCCAGCGGAACTCCAGAAAGCTTGGGACGATGCAACTGAGCTCGTAGGTGACAAGAATGACCCAGAAGCAGCCCTAGGGGCGCTAAGATCAGCTTGGAGCAGCATAGAAAACGAGGCTCAAAGGGCCAAGACACTCGCTCTGGCTGCAGATGCCGGCACTGAGTGGGGGGTCATCGACCAGAGGAATCAGAAGTCACACTGGCAGAAGGCATACAGGAATTACAACAAGTCCCTGTCTATTGACCCCAAGAACAAGGAGACTCGAAGGAACATGAACAAGCTCGCTTCGATGATGGACGAGAAGTCAATTTCTCTTGGTCTCGGCCTCCAGATGTTCGAACAGGGGAATCCAACCCCTCTTGGCCTCCTTGTGATGGTCCTCTCCTTAGCAGCGTTCCTTGTCTCGATCAAGATCGTTTCTGAGTTCCTTGATGATGGCGGTAACCCGATAGTAGCACTCGAAGTTCAGTACGTCCTTAATGGCCAGTCGGTAACTGGCGAGATTCAGATTGAGTTGTACAAGGATGATGCGCCTATGCATGTGGAGAGCTTCCTGACTCATACAGGGAACTTCCAGTATGACGGGGTAGAGTTCCACAGGGTAATTGATGAATTCATGATCCAAGGCGGAGACATCGAAAATAAGCGTGGTTCTGGTGGATACGCCGCACATTACTACGGATATTGCAATGGGAACCAGGTCCCTGAAAGTCAATGCCAGAACAAGGAGGATTACAATATCCCAGGTGAGCATGATAATGGTCTCAAGCACACAGTTGGTGCTTTGGCCGCAGCCCACGCCGGCCTGAACACCGATGGAAGCCAGTTCTACATCGTCCCAAGCGATGGTTGCGGAACATCAGAGCCTTGCAATCTAGACTGGGAGGTTGAAAAGGACTGCTCCAAGTATTCTTGCCACACCGTATTTGGATACGTAATTTCGGGATTGGAGCATGTTGATGCAATCAGCGATCTAGAAACCCAGAACGATTCTCCAGTTGACCCTGTTCGCATCGTTTCCGCGCGGGCCATCTAAATTGCCCCGTTGATTCTGGGTGAACTTCATTTACCCATCACTAGTCGTTATTACTCGGTGAAATAGTGGGGAATAATAATCCATTCAATGCCCGGTCCGAGTTCGAGAAATCGGACGGGACCATGGCTCGCTTCGTGGACTTGCATTGCTTAGAGGATATTGGACTGTGCAACTTGTCGGAAATCCCATTCTCAATCCGAATTCTCCTTGAGTCAGCATTGAGGAACTGCGATGGATTTCTGGTGAACGAGGATGATGTAAAGAGAATCGCCTCATGGTCCCCGGAAATGTCTCCAGAGGAAATCCCATTCAGTCCAAGTAGGGTTATTCTGCAAGATTTTACTGGAGTTCCCGCTATTGTGGACATCGCTGCACTAAGGGATGCGATGAAGGAACTCGGGGGGGATCCAAGCAAGGTGAACCCACAAGTCCCTGTTGACTTAGTGATCGACCACTCTGTACAGGTCGACGTTTCAGGATTATTCCCAGACGCCCGCGAGCGTAACCTGGAAATCGAGTATGAACGCAACTCAGAGAGGTACAAGTTCCTGAAGTGGGGCCAACTTAGCCTGGATAACTTCCGCGCAGTTCCACCGGGGAGGGGCATTGTCCACCAGGTAAACCTCGAATGGATTGCCAGTGTAGCTAGGGAAGAGGACGGATTGTGGATCCCAGACTCCCTCGTTGGAACAGATTCGCACACCACCATGATCAACGGCTTAGGAGTCCTTGGATGGGGTGTTGGGGGGATTGAGGCCGAGGCTGTCATGCTCGGCCAACCGATCTACATGTTGCTTCCCGAGGTCGTTGGCTTCGAGCTAATCGGCTCTCTGCAACCAGGGGTCACGGCTACTGACATGACTCTCCGGATAGTCGAGATGCTGAGGGAGCACGGATGCGTGAGTAAGTTCGTGGAATTCCACGGGCAAGGTCTGTCAAATCTAAGCCTCCCAGACAGGGCGACAATTGCAAACATGGCCCCCGAGTATGGCGCCACTTGCGGATTCTTCCCCGTTGATCAGACAACTCTCGATTACATGCTACTATCTGGCAGAGAACCTAGCCATGTGGAGGACGTTAAGAGATACATGGAATCCCAGGGCCTCCTATACCAAGATTCCACCCCAACTCCGAAATTCACTTCCAACCTCAAACTAGATCTATCAACTGTAGAACCCTCCTTATCCGGTCCAAAGAGGCCACAGGACCGAGTCTCTCTTTCCGAGATGAAGTCTCACTGGAGATCTAGTCTAAATGCCCCAACAGGACATCAAGGACATGGCATAGACGCCAGCAGAAACGATGCTAAATCCCCCATCGCGGGTAGCGACTACGAGTTGAAACACGGTGACGTTGTTATCGCAGCAATTACCAGTTGCACAAACACAAGTAATCCAAGTGTGATGATCGCTGCCGGTTTGGTGGCTAGGAATGCTCGGTCACTGGGGCTATCGATCAAACCATGGGTCAAACCGAGCCTGGCACCAGGTAGCAGAGTCGTAAAGGAGTACTACGATGCTTCAGGACTTTCAGAGGACCTCGATTCACTAGGCTTCAGCATCGTTGGATACGGATGCACTACCTGTATTGGGAATTCCGGTCCTCTCGACTCAGAGATAGAGGAGGCAATTGACAATTCGGAACTAGTTGTTGGCAGCGTCCTTTCTGGAAATCGTAATTTCGAGGGAAGGATACATCAGAAAATAAAGGCAAACTATCTTGCTAGCCCTCCTCTGGTTGTAGCTTACGCACTTGCTGGTTCATTGGACATAGATTTCTCTGAAGACCCACTCGGTCATGATTTCTCTGGAAAACCCGTAATGCTAGCCGATATCTGGCCCAGCGACGAGGAGATCCACAGTACAGTGGAGGCAGCAATTGGGCCTGAGATGTTTGTTAGCAGATATTCTGACATCTTGAGCGAACCAAGATGGGATTCCATCCCCAGCGAAGCGAGCGAGCTATTCCCATGGGATCCGAATTCCACTTACGTTCGACTCCCATCATTCTTCCAGGGAATCCAGCCAGAGCCTTCTCCAATTGAGCCAATAGTGGATGCTAGGGTGCTTGTCAAGGTAGGAGACTCGGTAACTACTGATCATATCAGCCCCGCAGGGGCATTCTCAAGCTCCGGCCCGGCAGGGAGGTATCTGATTAGCCATGGGGTCCAGCCAAGAGACTTCAACTCGTTCGGAAGTCGAAGAGGCAACCATGAGGTTATGGTGAGGGGGACATTCGCGAACATCAGAATGAGAAACCAGACCGCTCCAGGAACGGAAGGAGGCCTCACGACCCACTTCCCAACGGATGAGGTTATTCCCATTCACGAGGCTAGCGAGAGGTACATCGAAGACTCAACTCAGCTCGTTGTCCTTGCAGGTTCCCAGTATGGCTCTGGGAGCAGTAGGGATTGGGCGGCCAAAGGAACCCTCCTTCTGGGCGTGAGGGCAGTTATTGCGAAGTCCTACGAGAGGATACACAGATCCAACTTGGTTGGCATGGGGGTCCTGCCTCTAGCATTCACCCAGGGGTTTGACGCCGACTCATTGGGTCTGGACGGTTCAGAGTTCTACAGCATCCCCGCATCCGGGAACTTGGAGCCATTCTCCGAGATTCAAGTTTCAGCGAGGAAGGTTGACGGTACCGAGATAATTTTTCCCGCTATAGTCAGACTAGAGACCCGAGTCGAGGCCGAATACTACAGAAATGGCGGGATTCTGCCGACGGTCCTCCGAAATCTTGCAAAAAAATGAATTCATACTGGGGAAATAAGAGGTATTAGAATGGAAGAAGGTGAGCAAGAAGATGAGCAAGAAGAAGGCCTTCCCGGGCCACCGCCCGATCCATCTCGAATCCCCTCGGTAGTGAGGAAGGTGGGGGACTTGGACCTGCAATCCGAAGCCGATGAACACGGCATCTCGAAGAAGACTGACCCAGACATCCGTGCAATTATGGCTTTCTTGGACGAAATTGAGGACCTCCAGCCCCTGAGCAATAACCTATCTGGAGACCCAATGGCGGAGGCATGGCTCCAGATTTTACTAACCCTGATAGTCAGGGAGCACGGACAATCTTCGCTAGACGTCGGAACCATCGAAGTACTAGTGGGCGAGCGTATGAACCGAGAGCGAATCGACCTCGAGATTTTCCTAGATAGGCTTTGGATAATGGGTAGGCTCGAGAAGGTCTATGGCGGAGCTGAAGTAAGCTACTCGCCCAACCCCAGTTGGCTTGAGATGAAGTAATCAAAGTAGTAATCTAGTCATGCAGAAAAAAATCATGTTTCGGCAATGCATAAGAGTGGTCCGAATGTCCGGACAACCATGATGAACGAAAGCATGACTGGAAACCATGAGCATGGAAAGAGCAGGAGGGCATTAGGACTAGTGTTCCTGATGCTAACGTCGCTCTTTGTTTCAGCAGTCCCGTATGCTTCTGCTTCTCACACCACACAGTATGCTGTCCAGAGGGATCCGCTGTACATCTCAATCGGAGATCTGGATTGCGATGGTGACAATGACATCGCATCAGGTAGCGGCTTCGGGCACTTCATCAGCTTCCTGTACAATGACGGAAACGGGGGATTCGCAGACAGGCAGGACGTCCAGATTTCAAACAACGACTCGTTCCGAGCCGGTTTCCGAGACGTGGCCGATGGCAACCGGGTCGAGATTGCCGATGTCGATGGGGATGAAGTGAATGACGTCATCTACTATCAGCAGAATGTCAGGTTCGTCGGTGAGTCATTCATCAGGCCCGCAAACCTAACCGTCCTCAAGGGGGACTGCGACGAGAGGGTTAACGAGTGGGAGGAGATGTTCGAGACGATTACGGTCATTAACCCATACCTCGCAGACTTCGACGTCGGCGACATCAACGACGACGGATACACCGACGTGGTATTCTCCTCGACCGACTCTACGTTCGCCAACCAGTTCATCCAGATATACAGGGGCCCTGACTACAGCTTACCTGCGAATCAGCATGCTCCGATTTCTGTCCCACTAACCAGTGGCTTCTATGAATATCTGAAGCTTGGAAACTGGGGGGAGGATTTGCAGACAATCCCCGACCCCACCAATCCAGGCGAAGAAATCCTGGCTCCCGGGGAGTGTGAAGACCTTGACATCTGGCTTCTACGAACTCCCCCATATAACGCAGGCGTTGGGTATTCTTCTGGCACATTCGACAACATGACAGTACTGGAGTACGATTGCGTGACAGGCCAGTACCCGAATCCAATGGATCCCACCGGTACGGGGAACATTCACGAATTCACACTCGATGCCGAGCACGACTACCCGATGTATGGTCTGGACATCGCCGACTCTACTCCAGATGACGATGTCAATGAGATAGACATCATTGCAGTAGTTGACGGCATCACCGGGAATGTTTCGTATGCAACCAAGACCCCTTCGGGATGGGACAAGCAGAACTACGTTGGTTTCGGAGACTTCCTAGGAGCCTCGGTCACCATAGCCGATGTAAACCAAGACGGTGAACTCGACTTCTTCGTACCCACTTCTCTGACCTTGCTCGACACCCAGGAGTCCACGGTACAGAATCAGACATTCCTGCTGAGGCCAAACCTCCGTGCTCTGAACACCGTGCAGATTCTACTTGCCGACCCAGATAGCAGCGAATACCTCCCACCTCTATCATTCGACGTTGGGAGGAGGCCAACCATGGCAATGCCAGGTCAACTCCAAGGCTCCGAGGGCAGCGCCCTGGAGGTTGTTATCGGCCAGGAGGACTACGGCTACAGATTCTCGAACAATGCTATGTGGTTGGATACTCTGGGATACGCTGGGCAGGGAGACTACCTGTCCGTCTTAGTACTGGATAATTTCGACTTAGGCATAACCAGGGTCGAGATTGAACCGTCAGTTATGGATCCCGCTACTTTCCAGAGTATTGTCGGAGAGGGCAATCGCTGGGTCAACGTGACTGTCAAGAACACTGGTTTGATGCCCATCTCTGAAGGGTCTCTAGACGTCGATTTGGAAGTCAGGGAGGTCCTCGGCGGTGTTGATACCGTGGTCTACTTCAACGACTTCGAGTCAGCCTCAGCTAACGTGAACCCAGATGGGGCCCAATTCAACAAGTACTCATACACCGGAGAGTACACAGCAGGAAACTCATCCTGGCACCTTGATGGAGATAGGTATTGGGTCGAGGGGACAACATATGACGAGGACGACATAGTCCACTACAACGACACGGACTACATGTGTGGAAACAACAACACAACCTCCTGCAACTCAAATCCAG